>JAKFYL010000271.1 GCA_021730845.1 Planctomycetota bacterium
GGACAGGAGTCGTGCGCTGCCCAGCGCGCTTAGCATCGGCTGTATGTGGGCTGCCTTACCGAAGGAAGTCTGGGTGATCCTGAAGCTAGCAATCGCGACGCGTGGCTCGCACGCTACGACGGATCGTGCGGAACCAGCTCCAGCTATTGCACGGCGAAAGCCACCTCGAACCTATGCGTCCCAGCTATCGGGGCGATTGGAACTCCCAGCGTTTCGAACCCGTCGAGCTTTCGGGTGCAGACCACACAGCTCGAGCAAGGCACGAACGTGCTCACGTTCTTCGGATTCTCGGGCCCGGGATCGGCTTCCTTCCAGGGTGGCGTCCTGTGCGTCAGCCCACCGCAGCTCCGTTTGCCCATCAAGAACTCGGGAGGAAGTGGCGCCTGCGGCGGATCGGTGTTCTACTCTCTGGCTGAAATGCACTCGATTGCCGGAACCCTTCTTGTGCCCGGGGCACTCATCCATTGCCAGACCTGGGGCCGGGATCCAGGAGACTTCTTCGGATCGAGTTTGTCTGACGGCATTTTCTTTACCGTCTGCCCGTAGGCATCTACAGCCCTGACCAAGTGTCTGAGCCTGAGGCATGTCTTCCTGTCGACCCGCCCGCTCGCGCGGGTTCCCTGGATCGTAGACCCCAAGGTCCGCGAAGGATGGAGAACAGCGTGTGGCAGCGACAGCAAGTGAAATGGGTTCCGTGACGTCCAGCCGCACGATTGCGCGCTGTGGCACGAATCATTTTGTTCATCCGGACTCCGATGCCTTGCCAGGAGCGTGTTCTCGCATGGAGTCGTCGATCATTTCATCCATTTCTGCGTCCGTCATGAGCGGTTCGACCGATCCGATCCGAGCAGCGAGATCCTTCTCCGCGGATGTGCAACGAGAAGCATATATGTAATCGCGTGCGAGTTCTGCGCTTGCTCGATTGAGTGAGGAGGCATCCAACGACGGCACGTTGGGCCCATCTGGTGAAAGGCCGACGATTGCGACATGTCGCCCAATGGGGAGATAGACCTCACGGCACCCCTTGCCGTACTTGAACAGCCAACCGGTCGAGCCATCAGCGCCAACGCCGACCACGCAGGAGTCGCCGAGGATCAGGGGCTCGTTCGGCGAGTCAATGCGAATCCAGCGGGCCGCGCAAAAGGGATGCTCGGAGCCATCACGGGAGACCATCGTGTGCAAGCCCTTGACCTGGGCCTTGGCAATCATAGCGTTGGCGATGCCGCCGCCAGCGAACACCTGGTGCAATTGTGCCAAGACATCGGACAAGCTCTGAGACGTGAGCCCTTCCTTGATGATTTGCTTCAGTCTGGCCTCGCCGAATTGTGCAAGCACAAGCGCGGCGACTTCACGGGGAAAACCTAATCGCACCAGGATGTCGACACCGGAATGTTTCATCTCCTGGTCCAGAAGTCGTCGCATGTGATCCAGGCCACACGGCTTCCCCCATGCGTCCATCGCCTTGTCTAGTATCATTCCTACTCGCTCTGCCGTTCCTTCACGGAATGCCTTGGTCCGCGCTCCCTGTAGCAGGAAGAGCGAAGTGATCTGCCCAGCGTGCTGCTGCGGGTCAGCTCCATCAATCAGGTCCCGAATCAAGTCCGCTGCCGTGGTTTCCCGCTGGCGCAGGCCAGCCTCATCGAGGTTTGGAAAGTCCGAGCGTTCGTAGAAGTTGCCCGCGTACGCCAGGTCCTTGGCCGGAACGGGATTGCTTGGGCGCGGTCCATCACGCCTGAACTGATAAACTCTCGCCTTCCGCCCCGTGCTCCCGTCAACTGAGAAGCGTGCGAGCAAGAGGCAAGGTATGAAGTGATCCTTCACTTCATCACGATGCCCTGTAGCTGGGCGGTGGTCAAGCTGCGCTTTGCGCGATGAACATCACCTGGTGCATTGGTCGAGCAGAGTTATGGTGGGCGCAGGGGCCGTCATTGGCATGCCCCAGAACAATGGCGCGAGGCGTGTCCGACGCCGAGGCTGCATCGCCAAGTTCCTCGGGTTCCGTCCCGGCCAGTAAGCCGTACAAGTCCGGTCGATCCATGTCGGCGAAGCTCGCGCCGGGGTGACGTAGCTTTCGCGGTCTACTTGCGCGCGGCGGCCCAGGCCCAGGGCGTCAGGGTCGCAATGCCGGATGCCTTGGTGGTCGCGAGCCGACCGAGCACGTCCTCGATGTAGGCCTGGGGATCGACGCCGGCCTGTTTGCACGACAGCACCACGGAACAGCACAAGGTGGGCTACGTCTGGGACAAGCAGACCACCGACCAGTTAGGCGCGAGATGCAAACCCAACGCCGCGATCGTGGTCTTGGAGACAAACACGCCGTGAAAGATCGTGGCCCGGTATGGCTTGGGGGATCCTTCGAAAGCCATCCCGGCCGCTCACCGTTTCTGCTGGCCGCCCTCGCGACGTTCTTTCATCTTCTGCATCCAGCGCTGGTGCGACTTCAGCGTGCTAGGGGAATGCAGCGACGAGGACTGCTGAGCATAAGGTGCGAGTTCGTCGACGGCTCGAGCAAGTGCAGGATGGGTCCATTCGAATGCGCATGCCCAAACGCCCAAGATGTTCGCGACATGGTTCGCATCGAAGCACACGTCACCCGTGCTAGCCGGAATGTCGACGGGATCGGGATCTGCTTGGCACCGGAGGGCCGCGCGCAGCGCTGAGGCGTCGGCTTGGCTCTCGATGTGAACCAATAGCTGGCCTTCCTTGTCCAATTCGACTTTTCCCATTGTGTGATCCCTGGGTGGTTGAAGTGGGAGCGGCCTGAGCTGCGGGAAGACGGCACCAAAGTGGCAGTCCCCGAGGGCGCCCAGCGCGGCGTCCGAATGCCAACGCCGTAAGTGTTTGACGTTGCGCGGTTTATGTGGAGCGGGCGAAGGGATTCGAACCCTCGACATTCAGCTTGGGAAGCTGCACGCCGGCTGAACCTCGCAAGTCGCCGAACCTCGCCAGAAGGGTCAAGAAGACCGATTCCGCAGCCAGGCCCACGGGCCAATGTGGCCAAACACGGCAGTTCGCGGTCAGGAGCGGACATGGAGGATGGCAGCAAAGTGGCAATCCAGCGGTGGAGGAAGCCTGCGACCTCCGCGTAAGTGCCTACAACCCCCGGGACGTTTGCAGGCTCAAGGCCCACTCGCGCCAGACCTTGGTTTCGCCGCGCATGGCGATCGCGGCGAGCCATTCTTGAAGCTTGGGATGGCCCTGGCCGGTGCGCAGAGTCGTCAGCGCCAGGCCCTGGATCGCGGGCAGGTAGCCGGGCGAACCCTCCAGTGCCGCCGAGTAGCTGGCTAGCGCCTCCTCGGTGCGTCCGACTTGGTCCAGCAAGAGCGCCAAATTGACGCGCGGATCGGGGTGGCCCGGCATGAGTTTTTGGGCCCATTCGAATTCGCCCGCAGCCTCGTAGCGCAGCCCACGCTTCAAGAAGACCACACCTAGGTTGTTGTGGGCTGGACCGAAGTACAGATCGTGGGCCAGTGCCTGGCGTAGCAGCCTCTCCGCAGCTTCGATGTCCGTGGCGATCAGGTCGGCCGCCTCGCGCGTCAGGCGCTCGGCCAGGCCAGAGTTGCGCTCGCTCTGAGACACGGGCGTATATGGGCTTGGCGGAACTGAGCGCGGCGCGCTGCAGGCACCCAGCACCAAAAAAATCCAGGCCACGCGGCTCACCGGATGATCCTGGGTTCGAGCGTGGGCCAATCGCCTTCCAGTCCCGCATCTTCCAAGGCCTTGGCGCTAGTCCAGCGCAAATCCTCAAACGAGCGCCCCTTGACCACGTTGCAGCGCAGGAAGACGAAGAAGCGCGATTTCGAGCTCGATTTCGAGTCGTCCCGAAAAAGCGTCCCGACTAGCGGCACCGAACCCAGCCACGGCGCCTGGCTCGTGCTCCGGCCCTTGTTCTCGATCTCCAGTCCCCCGACGACCACGGTTGAGCCGTCTGGCACAGTGACTACGCTCCTAAGTTTGGTCTCCTGCCGAGGCGGCGGCAACGAGGGATCGGCAGGCTGGCCGACGAACGCCGAGATCGATACCGAGTAGTCGAGCACGATCTGGTCGCCATCCGACACCTGGGGCTTTACCGCGATCGCGGTCCCGGCGTCAAAAGTGCCGCCAAAGGTCGTAGTCGCGACCGTCGTCGAGGCGTTCGTGCTGGCGTAGGGGGTCTGGACCGTGCTATCGAGCGTGGCTTCTTGGTTGTTGCCAACGAGCACCTTGGGAATCGTCAGTGACCGTCCGTGGTTGAGAGTCTCGAGCGCACGCACAACCGCCGAGAACTCCCCTGGCTCCAGCACGACGCCCGAAAAACCAGCTCCCGATGCTGGCGGTAAAGTCGCCAGATTCGGATCGGGAGATCCCAGGCCAAACAGGTTGGCGATCCCAGCCTGAGCACTGCCAAGCGATCCAGTGCGCTGGAGCTCAAAGCCCAGATCGCGGGTCTGGCTCTCCGAGAGGCTTAGGACCAGCGCCTCGACCATGACCTGCGCGTGGCGCACATCCAGGGTGGCGATCAGGTTGCCGAGCTGGTCGAGCAATGGCGCTGGACCAAAAGCGATCAAGCGGTTTGTGCCTTCGTCAGCCGAGAGGGTGATGTCGCCGGACGGCATCGATGCACGCGCGACGATCCGCGTGGACGTTGCCTGCTGGAGCGGCGCCGTGACGCCCTGGGGCGGGGCTGGAGCTGGCTCGAGGGCTTTTGCCCCGCCTGGCTGCTCCAGCACGCCTGCGGCTAGGAGGTCCTGCAATAGCTCCAGGACCTCTTCGACTTGCCGGTGACGAATGGAATAGACCCGCATGGGCCTGCGGCCATCGGGCGAAGTCGCTTCTAGCCGATGCAGAGCCTTCTTCACCTCTTCGTGCTTGCTCGGCGTCGTGGTCACGAACAAGGTCCCGGTCAATTGGTCCTGCACCACGCGCCAGGTTCTTGGAGACTCGGTGCCGATATCCCCGCGCACGAGTTCGTCGAGGAGTTTTGCCGTTTCCGCCAGTCCAAAGCGCTCAGGGACGTAACTCTGGGTGATGACCGGCTCAGGACGATCGAAGCGCGCGATCGCGTTGGTCCACCAATCAACTTCCCCCTCGGGCGCGATCACGAGCACCGAGCGGTTTTCGGGTAGGGCCAAGAGCGCGCCATCGAGTGCCTCTCCAGCCACGCTCTTGCGGGACGCGGTAACGCGTTCGATCAGAGCGCCCATGGCCACGGGGCTTGTGTGCCTGAGCACGATCTCGACGATCTTTGGTTCATCCACGGCGCGATCGAGCAAGTCCAGAAACGCCAAGATCTGCGCCACGTTCGAGCGCAGGTCCGCGATCAGGAGCGTGCTCGCCTCCTTGGCCGGAGTGATGCTCCCTGCAGGCTTGCTGATCAGCATCTGCAAGATCGGCAAGATCTCCTCTGGCGTGCGATGGGAGAGGGGAACGAGCACCTTCACGAACCCCGCGCGTGCCCCAGCGAGGGATACACCCTCAAGGCGCGCGAGCGAAGGCGCATCGGCTAGCGGAGCCACACGCAGCACCTGCGCACCGGGAGGCTGGACGGTGGTCATTCCGCGCACGACCAGCTCGCGTTCGAATGTCTCCTGGACTTCTTGGGGCGAGTACAAAGCGCCAGGCACGAGACGCACGTCTCCGGTCATGGCCGCGGGATCGAACTCAAGCGGGATGTCGAGCGAGTGGGCGCAGGCTACCGCCAGGTCGCGCAACGAGATCTGTTCGGAAAACGTCGTTGCAGGGCCTGAAGGGACCGGCTTCTCTTGATCGATTGATGGCTCCTGCGCCTTCCGCGAGGATTCAACTTCGGTTTGACCTTGAACCGGCGGGCACCAAGCAAAGCCTGCGCGAGATGGCGTCGCACTTGACGCAGCTAGGAGCAAAGCCATCGCAGCCACGCGCCCGCGTGGCTGCCGAGCGCCTGCTCTTCCAAGGTTGTGCATGTCGTAAGCCGGCGAATGTTCAGTCGCCCATCGTCGATGAAAGCGCCTGCTTGACCGCGGCCAAATTGGCGTCGCACGCGATCTTTGCCATGGACACAGGCAGTTCGCTGCGACACGAGCTCAAGAAATCGTTGAGGTCCGGATTTACTGGGTCGCCGTACTTGGCGCAGATCTTCTCGTTGGAAAGGGCGTCGCGCAGCTTGACCCACTCCTCTTGCTCTCGCTCGGCGACCAAGAACTCGGAGGGCAGGCTCCAGTGAGCGTTGGCGCGAATAGCCTGGAGCGTCGCCAGCTCGTCGGGCGCAAGACCGGCCGTCGCAGCAGCAAAGAGGTCATTTAGCACATCCTCGCGCTTGGCCTCGGCGGCTTCGAATTCCGCCGCGATCGTCTTAAGCTCGTCGACTTCCCCTTGTGAGGCCAGACCGCTCTGCACTTTGCGCCGAAGAGAATCTGTCTCAACGCGCAGCTTGCCGTAAGCCTGATCGGCATTGGATAGCGCCGCAGGATCCGCGTCGAAGGCACCTTGGAACTTGGACACAAGCGCCGCCGCCTCATTCGAGTCGACCCCCGAGGATGCAAGTGCCTCCGGCGTCAAGCCAGCGCGCAGCATGGCCACCTCGATCACGGGCGAAACCGGTTCGGATGGGTTGGCGGCTGGCGGGCGCATGAAGCGCGCCGCGATCGGGAACCCAAGCATAAGGGCAGCGAATCCGAGGAACGAGGCAGGATGGCGAACGACGCGCGACATGGCGTTTCTCCTTAAGTGTGGAAGTGTGGAAGCAGCAGAGACCATACTTCCCCGGGGGGGCAAGCCTCATCTGAGGCGCGTCTCACTGAGGTGCGCGCCGATGGGGAGTGGCAAGGTGGATGGCTTCTGGGCATTGAATGTTAGCCATCGGGCGCCGATTGGCTACCCCGCTCTTGAGATTTCCTTTTGGGTTCGACGTCAAGGTCGCCGGGTCCGCCGTCAGTGCCTCGAACTACGCGTTAGCCCCTATAGTGAGTGTCTTGTTCGAAATCGCACAGGGCCAAGACCGGGAATCGAATGCCCGTCTCAAGCGTTTGTGCACGCAAGTCCTTTTGAGGCAGACGCGATCGGCGATTCCCTAAACGAAATGCTCGCAACGCGAAGTTATCCACCGACCTAGGCACGCAGTTTGATACGCGAGTCGCGGGCGTTCCTGGACCTGCGGCCTTCAAAAAAAATGGGGCTTCGGGATCTTGTGTGGGTGATCGGCGGCTCGCCCGGGGTGTCCGCCCCCGAAGTCGGCCCCCTCTTGCTGGCGCGGGGCGTCCTACGGGGACTCCCACCCCTCGTCCTTGGGCCTGGAACGTAGTTGGTGGGGCGATTCCGGCGCTGCCTGCGGTCCAGGGCGCTCATCTTCCGGCCCCGGCTTCCAGGTCGCCTGCCCGGAATCCCAGCCGGTAACCCACACGAAACCCGGAAGCGCCAAAAAAATTCCGCAGCATCCCGTAGCGGTCCTGCGAAACCTGGGTAGTGTTGGTCGTAGCGCGGGACTCCTTCCCCCCCAAGCCCCGCGCGCCCGAATGTCCCTAAGGTCGTGGAGTCCTCGCCATGGTTCGCACTCACGTTGCTCTCGTTCGCTTCGCCGCAACAACGCTCGTTTTCGGCTCGGTTTCTAGCGGTTTTTCGAATGCCGCTCAGTCTCAGATCCTTGAGACCCACGCCGACACGCTCACAACCTATCGGGCCCCCAAGACCATCGTGCAAGACGTGCGGCCGCGCCACGAACAGCGCGGCTTGAACCTCGAAGGAAGTGAGCGGAAGCGCTCCGGACCGGGAATGGCGCTGGCCGGGAACCCATTCGAGAACGCCTTCTCCGGTCAAACCGACCTGAATGACGTCCAGCTAGACACGGGGACATGGTCGCCTACAACCGTGGACCTGGCCTTGCCCGGCCCCAATTTTACGTGGACCATCGGTCGGACTTTCAACGCCAGGCAGGAAGACTCCGGTCACCACGACTCCGACGGCTACCAAGGAGTCAACTGGTTTCAGGTCAGCCAGCCTGAAATCGTGCTTTACGATCATCCTACGGACAACACCAAGGACGTGCTCTATTTGGTCTATGGCGCCGACCGCTACGCCGAGTTCGTGCGGGCGAGCGCGACGAGCAATCAATATAAGGCCAAGAATGGCGCCGCTGGTTGCTTTAGCCACACCACCGGCACCCCCGACATCTGGGAATACACAGACCAAAAAGGAGTGATCTGCAGGTTCTTTGGGTTCAACACCGCTAACTATCAAGCGGATGGCCAGTTCTGGTACCTGTATCGGGGAACGTCCTCTGGTGCTGAACAGATCATCTGGGCTGGGCATCCCTCGGTCGCCACCTCTGCCGTCACGGCCGGATATGACACCTCTGGCAGAATCAAGATGGTGGTCGATAGCGCAGATCGTCGCTATACGTACAACTATTCAGCCCCAGGCAACAGGCTATCCGGTGTCGTGGTCAGCATCAAAGCGGGCGGAACCTGGGATGGAACTCCGATTGGAATTCTAGACACTGCTTCGGTCGAGTACACCTACTACGGGGATTCAGAACCCCACGGACAACTCGGCGACCTCAAGACCGTGAAAACAATTCGAGCCCTTTCCGACGGTGTCGGAAATGACATCCGTGCTCGATACTACCGCTACTGGACTGGGACGTACAACTCCGCAACCAACCCAGGCCATCCACACCAGATCAAGCTCGTTCTTGATCATGAAGGGGCTCGCAAGTTTGACTACGTGGACACAGTGTTCGACGATGACTTTCTTACAGCGACCACCGACAATCTGAAGCCATACGCGGCAGCGTACTTTGAATACGACTCAGCTCGACGGATTGTCAAGAATTGGTCGAACGGGGAGTGTGGTTGCTCTGGAACCTCATCTGGCACTAACGAGTATCGATACGAAACCAACGGTTCGTACACGGACCAAGCGGGGTACGACACTACCTGGGCAAGGCGCACGAGCGTCAAACGCCCTGACAACACCTGGATCACTCAGTACTTTGATGAGACGGGTCAAGGCCTGCACCACGTGACCACCGATGCCGACCCAGCGAACACAAGCCTGCTGCCCGGAACTTGGGCGAAAAAGGTAACTCGCGACAGCGCTGGCAGGGTCACGGAAGTGTCGACACCCGCCAACGTCAGTGCTTATACGCACTCGACTGGCACTCTCACGGCCGAATCGAGCGTCGGGCTCGTACGCGTGTGGACGCGCGTTTCTAGCGGCGACATGACCGGGTTCGTCGCTGCGCGGAAGTACAAAACTGGCACCGGAGGATCGGCCATTTTTGAAGACAGCATGGCTTGGACATCGTTCAGCAAGTCGATCACGGACGTGACCGTAGTCAGGCCACTGATCTCTGTGAGTCGGTCGTTTGCTTCAGCTACGACGACGGAAACAGGCTACAACGAAACAGTCTTCGCATATACGCAAATTGGGTCGACCCTGTCGTACGACTCGCGAACTACCACATGGCCAGCCGTCTCTACAGCCAACAATGGATCTGGTGGCACTACGACACGAAAGGAGCACTATACTCCGAACGGTGAAATCGACTTTGAGAAGGATGAAGCGTCGATAGTGACGTTTTTCAAGTACACAAAAGGATCACTGGAGCTCAAGATTGATGACGCCAACACGTACAGTTCCTATTTTACAGCGAATAGCATTTCCATTCCGACCGGGTTCGAAAGCACAGGCGGCGGTGTAAATGCCCTTCATCAAGTAACGAACCATGCCTATGACGGTGGCGGCGGCTCGACTACGACCACGCCCGACGGCAACGCAACGAAGAAGTACAAGTCGAAACTAAAGGACCGCAGGCTCGTCACTCTTGAGTTTCCCAGCCACGCACCTGGAACTGCGGGGTCGAACGGGTGGTGGTCCGGTCCGGCAACCTACAGGGTCATCAACCACGCACACAAGGTCGAGGTCGACGCGGTCGTTGCGGTGAAGACCGGTGGAAGCACTGCCAACAAGACCACGTTTATTGACGAGAACGACTCGGATCCGATTCTCGCGGTGGACACGGATACTTCGTTTCCGTTTGATTTTGGGCAGGTTGCCCAAATGCGGACCTACATTTACGACAGTGCCGGAGTGCGCCTGAACGCCGAGCGGAGCTATTTCCTCATTCCTGACTATGGCGCTGGTACGGACGGAACAAACTACGATGAAACGCTATACGGCTACGACGACATTGGGCGCCAGAAGCGCGTGAAAGAGGCCCATGGTACGATTACTCGGACCGTATATGACTCCCTGGGCCGGGTAGTTGCCCGCTGGACTGGAACCAATGACTCGAGCTTTCCTGGCGGCCAGCCGGGGACAGACAACATGGTTAAGACCGAGGATCTGGTGTATGACGGTGGCCAGAGTGGCGGGAACAGCTACCTCACCAGTCGCACCAAGTTCGTTCAGGACAATCCCACGGGACAGCGGCAGGCGGTGTTTGCGAATGACGTGAGAGGCCACGTCTTGCTGGTTACGAATCCGCTTGCCCCGCACTACTTCGCTAAGCGTGACAATCTGGGCCGCGTAACCGCGTTGGGTATGTACAGTTCGGTGGCAGGATTCTCTCTCATCACGGACGATCCGACAAGTAAGACTTCGAACCGCGTTGGTCTGGCGCAGTGGGCTTTTGATGAGAAGGGGGAAATGTGGCGTGAGCGGATTCACAAGATTGATGTCTCAGATGGCTCCGATGATGACAGCATCGACGAAACTTCATGGAGAAATGAACGTGGCGCTGTCTGCAAAATCGATGGCACGGACGCGCTGACAAAGCTAAAGTACGACGCCCTCGGCCGGCTCACCCACTGGTTCACCCTAGCGGCCGATAACGACACTAACTACGCGGACTCGCTAAGTGCGGACAACGATCAAGTGATCTCCGAGGAGCAGATCGCGTACGACTCTGCCGGGGACGTTATCGTTGAAGCGCAGATTGATCGCTACCACTCTGACAAAGGCGGCTCATCAACGTCTGGACCTTTGGACGACAATGCCGATATTAATGCGCTTGCCTTCACCTATGGCAACATCAAAGGGCGCATTCAAATATCGGCGAGCTGGTACGATGATCTGGGGCGGCTACAGGACCGTGTTGAGTACGGAACTTTCGGAGGGTCAACCTTTAACCGCGACGGCCTTCCCGTGCCAGCCCGGTCTGACATAGCTCTACGGACTACGTGGTCTTACAACGACGATGGGACCGTGAAAGAAATCGAGGACCCGCGGGGGCTCAAGCAGCGATTCGAATACGATGCCCTCGGTCGGCAGACAAAGTCCATTGCCAACTTCGATGACGGTATACCGGGCGGTCCGAACGGGGATGAGGACCAAGTTGTCTTGGTGGCCTACACCGATGGGCTTCAGACTACCCTAACTGCGGACATCCCGGACCTCCCGGGACAACTGGATCAGGTGACGACGTATCTGTACGGAACGGCAAAGGGCTCCAGCGCGGGTGACTCAAAGATTGCAACCGGGCATTTGCTGCAGAAAGTGACCTACCCAGACTCGACCAACTCCGACGATGTCGTAAGATACGCTTACAACGCATTGGATGAGCCAGTCTGGGCGAAGGACCAGGCTGGAAACGTCCTAGAGTTCGACTACGATCTTGTTGGACGTATGACCCATCGCCGCGTGACGACGCTGGATGTAGACTTTGACGGTGCCGTGCGCCGCATTAGCAGTTCGTTCAACTCCAGGGGGCAGCGCGAGTTGGTCACTCAGTACGATAGCGCCACGGTTGGCAGTGGGAATGTCGTGGACGAAACTAAGGCGAGCTACGACGGCTGGGGCAATCTAGTAACCTTCGAGCAGGACCGCAACTCCGCCGTAGGAGCTTCTGGGTCAGTCGATGACTACGAGGTGGGATACGGCTTCGAGAAGCAGACGACTGGCAGGAATACCCTGCGACGCACAAACCAGTCGCTCACCGGGGGCCGGACTTTCAGTTTCAGCTACAGGTCGACGGCTGGCTTGTTCGACGGTGCGATTTCGCGGGTAACTCAGATCACCGACAACGGCACGCCGCTGGCGACGTACGACTACCTCGGTGTCGGTGGCCTGGTTGGCACCAAGCTTGAGCAGCCGCTCATCATGTGGAAGAAGTACACAACCGCACCCGGTGACTACTCGGATCTTGACCTGTTCAACCGCATCACTACCTGCGAGTGGTCCAAGGAGTTAACGCCGACAACTAAGGATCTATTCAAGTCAACCATGACGTGGGATCGTAATTCCAACGTTGTCACGAACAATGACCACGTGTTTGCGAAGTTCGATGCATGGTTCGACAACGACAAGTTGGACCGACTTATTGAGAGCCAGGAAGGCCCTGTGACTAGTCTGACTGTGAACGAGAAATGGACTTTGTCACAAACCGGAACCTGGGAGCACCACAAGCTCGACCTGAATAGCGATAACGACCTGACAGACCCCGGCGAACTCAACGACGACCGCACGTTCAACGCCGCCAACGAACTGCTTGCCCGCGATACGGATGATAACGGGACAAACAATTTCACCCTGGCCAAGAACGAGGTCGGCGCCATCACTGATGATGGGGAGAGCTACGAGTACGTCTGGGATCCGTTTGGAAGACTACGCCGCATCAATACGCGAGGGCCGGGCCAATCATTGTTGGTGGCCGAATACAAGTACAACGGTCACGGTTTCAGGATCAGCGCTCACGAGGACACCGACTCCAGCGGAGGTGTGACGTACCAAGACAAGTGGTTCCACTACGCCTATGACGAGCAGTGGCGAATCGTCGGCGTTTACCGCGAGAACGACACGAGTCCCAAAGAACAGTATCTGTACCACGCTGCTGGCGAGGATGGTCGAGGCGCTTCATCTTATCTTGACTCAGTCGTCCTGCGAGATCGCGACCGGAACACCGTTTGGACTGAACCAGGCGACGGCACTCTCGAAGAGCGCAACTACTATTTGCAGAACTGGCGCTCGGATGTGGTCGCTCTCGTGAGCGCCACCGGGGCTCAAATTGAGCAAGTACGGTACTCACCCTACGGCACCCCATTCGGCCTTCCTGCAGGCGATTGCGATGGCGATGGCGATTGCGATTCTGTCGACTCTGCGCAAGTGGGCACATGGATCACTTCTAGCCAATACGACGTCCGAGGAGACATCGATCTTGACGGCGATGTAGACACGGGCGACCAGACGACAGTCAATCGGTTGCTGATTGATGCAACGACAGGTCGTGGCGTGCTCTCGAAGGTCGCTGTTGGAAACATGCTTGGTCATGCAGGGTCAAGAGTGCTGGGTCACATTGACCAGCTCTATGCCCGCCGTCACCGCATATTCGACACAAGCCTTGGGCAGTGGATGTCCCGAGATCCGATCGAGTACGACGACGGGGTGGACATGTACCAGTATGTCTCCGGAATGCCGCTTTCGTCTCTTGATAGCTACGGACTCAAAGGCGACGGCTTTATGGCGCGTTTATCCCGACTCGGGGGGCAAGCTAAGGATGCCGCCCTCGGGGCGGGGAAAGCGGCCGCGGGTGCGCTTCACCGTGTGGCGGATGACCTTTCCCATGGATTTGTCCCGTTTTCCCACCACACACTGGCAGAAGCCGGCCTCTTTTTAGTTGCCCCAGGATTGATTCCTCCAGGGGTAGAAGCGTGGAATAATGGTAGGGACGCCGGCAACGCGGTGAGGGATGCCGGTCACGGCGAAAGAGCGGCAGAAGATGCGCAGCACTGTGTCGGAAGTTGCTCGCTGCGCCTAATCACGGGCTCAAAGGGCGCAACTGCCGTGGTAGGGGGAGCGCACGAATTGTACAAAGCGAAGGGTCGCGACAAACGAACGAGGGCTAACGATCGGCAGAATTCGAGAGACGACGCAGCAGCAAACAAGAGGGGTCGAGACTGTGGCAAGAAAATAGATGAATGTCGGAAGAAACGTAAGGAGAAAGGAGGCAAGCTTAAAGATTACAGCAGTTGCTTTGCTTGCTGCACCAACCAAGAGAGATCAGAGAATGATTGCATGCACGATGAAGAACCGAGAGGCGATCCACCTGGAAGTGGAAATTAATAGCCAAAGGGAACAGCCGTGAAACGAGAAATAAACCAGCTCCTCCTTGGCATTGCAAAGCTTGCTTTGTTGGCCCTGACATTTCTGACGCCTTCATGTAGCGGTGGTTTGCCGTTGGATAGAGAATGTGATCGCTTGCTCGCGTTGGCCGAGGAAGCAGGCGACGCACTGACACGCTACAAGTCGGAAAAGGGTGCCTGGCCGACAACGTTATCTGAAGTTGCAAATCTACCAGAAGAGGTTCTGCTTGGCTGGAGGTTTAGAAAACTGCGCGATGACCTAGGCGTAGAAGTCAGCATTGGCGACTATTCTAAAGCTGGGTGGACCATTCTTTGGGACTCAGTCAACGGTACCCAGTTTAATCATTAACGACGAAACCATGCTCGTAATGGCAAAACCAGGACTCTCTGGCAGGTTGTAACGTACAAGTCCGGCCGCCCCATGTTGGCGAAGCGCGCGCCAAGTTGACGCAGCCCTCGCGGTCTACTTGCGCGCGGCGGCCCAGGCTCAGGGCGTCAAGCTCGCGATGGCGGCTGACCGGGACTGGGCGCATTTCCGGAATCATGTGAGCGGATGACCTGGCGTTCCTTGCACTTCTTGCGCTCGAGTTGCACCGCGGGGCGGGGTCGTGGAATGGCTGCAAGCAAAGTCCGTTCCAAGGCCGATTTCGAGCCCTGAAAGTTGCACTCGACGTTCCCCGCAGCTTCCCCGGACCAGGGCCTTTTCAGAGCGTGGTTTGCGATTTGCGTTTGCGCTTGGTCTAGTGCTGGTAAACACTTATGGCGATGAGCGCGACTCTTTTGCGGTGAAGTTCGATTTTCCCTGGTGAAGGTGCACTCCAACTTCCCCGGCGCTTCACCAGGCGTGCACGCATTTGGAGCCCGTGGCGTGCACTCTGGTTGCACTTCTTGCACTTGATCGTGGGCGCGCACTGACTAGGATGTAGGCCTCTCGGCAGTTCATCTCCAAGGGGCGCTCGTGCGCCCGTCATTTCCAAGTCTTTGCCGAGACTGTGTGCTGTGCCGGCCTTTGGCCGGATGAGGACTTGGAATGACCGCATCGAAATCTGGCGCTGAACCGGCATCTGCACGGGCGTCCGCACTTGCGTCCGGGCAGGGGGCGACGCGCGGGGCTTCCACGGCCAGCGCTCTAGCAAGCGCTTTGGGGCAGCCGCTGTCGATCCGCCGCGTGGCGCTTTCCTCGCTGCGTCCAGACCCGGCCAACGTGCGCGCGCACAACGAGCGCAACCTAGAGGCGATCCAGGCCTCGCTTTCGCGCTTTGGGCAGGCCGAGCCCTTGATCGTCCAGCGCGGCACAGGGCGCATCGTGGGCGGCCACGGGCGGCTGGCGGCCATGAAGGCTCTGGGGTGGTCTGAGTGCGACGTGGTCGAACTGGACCTGTCGTCGATCGACGCAACGGCGCTGGGCATTGCCCTAAACCGCACGGCCGAGCTAGCCGAATGGGACGAACCGGCCCTGGCTGAGGTGCTGAGCACGCTGAGGGCCGAGGACGGCCTTGACGGCGTGGGCTTTTCCACGGCCGAGATCGACGAACTCTTGTCTGACCTGGGCGGTGAAGCAGGAGCGCTGGTGGAGGACCAAGGCCCCGAGCCGCCGCCTGAAAACCCGGTCACCCAGATGGGGGACTTGTGGCTCTTGGGCGATCACCGGCTCTTGTGCGGGGACTCGACCAAACCTGGCGACATCGCGCGGGTCCTGGCCGGCGAGAAGGCTGCACTCCTAGCAACGGATCCGCCCTACTGCGTGGAGTACACCGGCGACAACCGCCCGGTGCACGAAGGCAAACGCTCGGGCAAGGACTGGAGCCACGTCTACCGCGAGGTGGACATCGCCGACCTGGGCACGTTCCTAAACGGCTTCTTCGAGGCGGCGCTGCCGCACACCGTGGACGACGCACCGGTCTACCTCTGGCACGCCCACACGCAGCAGCCTGTGGTGGCGGCTTGCTTCGAGCGCCACGGACTCCTCTTTCACCAGGTGCTTGTGTGGGTCAAGCCCTGCGCGGTGTTTGGCCACAGCTACTACCAGTGGCAGCACGAGCCTTGCGCCTTTGGCTGGAAGCGCGGCCACAAACCCAAGCACGGCACGGCGCAGCTCAGTTCCGTCTGGCAAGAGGACTGGGACGGCAAGGCGCGCTTTTCGACCTTTCATCCCTGCCTGCACCCCGAGGCGCTGGTGCTGGCCGAGGCGGGCTACCGCCCGATCCGGACAATGTCGGTCGGCGAGCGCGTGCTTGCGGCTGACGGCCGGTTTCACGCCGTCACGGACGTGTCGTCGCATCCCTACCAGTCAGCAGAACTGGTGCGCATCATCGTCAAGGGCGGCAACATTCCCACGCTGGCTTCCGACAACCACCCATTCCTGGTGTGGCGGCCCAGGCGCCATGACAGGCGCGTGCTCGGCGGCGAGGTCATTTGGAGCCGGGCCGACGAGCTGCGTGTGGGCGACTACACGATGACACCGGTCACAGCCGCAACGGCGGAGCAGGCCGACGCGAATGCGCCCGAGCGGATCGAGCACGAAGGTAGGGCGTACACCCTGCGCTACATCAAGAGCCTCGAGCGCGTGCCCTACGCCGGCGATGTGTGGAATCTCACGGTCGAAGGCTCCCCCACGTTTCAGACCGCCGTGGGCATGAGCCACAACACTTCCAAACCAACGCGCCTGTTCGAGATCCCGATCGAGCAGCACACTAGGCCTGGAGCGGTCTTGCTCGAGCCGTTCTCCGGCAGCGGCAGTCAGCTCATCGCGGCCGAGAAGCAGGGGAGGCGTTGCTGCGCTCTGGAGCTTGCACCGGCGTTCGTCGACGGCACCTTGGCACGCTTCGAGAAGGCGACCGGCAAACAGGCCGTTCTGGAAGCAAGTGGCAAGTGCTTTGCCGAGGTTGCCCGTGAGCGAGGCGGGAAATGACCAAGAAGCTGCCGCCTGACGCGCTGGGCTACTACCTGAGCCTTGGCCCCAAGCGCAGCTACCAGGACGTGGCCGAACGGTTTGGCGTGTCCAAGCGTTCGGTCACCTCCGCGGCCGTTCGCGAAGACTGGCAAGCGCGCGTGGCAGAGGCGGACAGCCGCGTGCGCGAGCGCGCCAGCGAGGACTACGTCGAGAGCGTGCAGGCGATGAACGAGCGGCACCTGAAGGTGCTCCGCTTCATCCAGGGGCGCTCGATCGAGACGCTCAAGTCGATGCCGATCGACTCGGCCATGGACGCGGTGCGGGCTTATACGGCGTCGATTGCACAAGAGCGGCAGATCCGCGGGGATCCAGCGCAGCGCACGCTGACCATTGCCGCGATCATCAAGCGCGAGACCGAGAGCCTGCTCAGGCCTGTGGGCGAGGACGACTGGTCGGCGTTGGAGGCAAGCGCCGCGGGCGTTTCGGTCCTGGCGAGTAGCCAGCTCGCAGTCGCTGAGAGCAAAGCATCAGCAGAGCCCCCTGGTTGCAGCCCCCAGGGGAACGCCTCCCCCGGGAGTGGCTTAGCAGGGGCCCCAAGTGATCGAGGGTCATAGCCTTTCCAAGCCCGCGCTGTTTCGTGCTCTGGGCTACCGGCCGCACCCCGGGCAGATGCTCGTGCACCGCTCCCAGGCCCGCATCCGCGTGCTTGCCTGCGGCGTGCGCTGGGGAAAAAGCGTGTGCGCGGCCATGGAGAGCGTGGCCTTCTTGATGGAGCCGTGCGAAGAGTCCAAGGGCTGGGTGGTGGCACCGACCTACGACCTGTCGCAGCGTGTGTTCGACCGGGTGCACATGTGTCTGGTCGAGCGTCTGAAGCACCGGATCGAGCTAGCCGACGAGCGCGAGCTACGCCTGGTGGTTAGAAATCTGTCCGGTGGCACAAGCGAGCTGCGCGCCAAGTCGGCCGACAACAAGGTCAGTCTCCTCGGAGAAGGCCTGGAATGGCTAGTCGTCGACGAAGCAGCCAAGCTGCCGCGCACGGTGTGGGAGAACCACCTGACGGCGCGCCTCGTAGACAAGAAGGGCCGGGCGCTCTTGCTATCGACGCCGGCGGGGGCGAACTGGTTCGAGGGACTGTATCGCCGTGGACAAGCAGGACGCGACCCAGAGGTGGAGTCGTGGCAGTCTCCGTCCTGGTCCAACCCGCTGCTGGACAGGGAGACGATCGAGGCCGAGCGCAGGCGCCTGCCACAGGACGCGTTCGATCAGGAGTACGGCGCGATGTTCATCGGGGGCAGCGATCCACCCTGCGATGTGTGCGGCTGGCCTTTGGCGCAGTACCTGACTGGGATCATTCTCACGGGTAGTACGAAACCGGTGGACTGTTGCACTGGATGCGGGGGCTGGATCGACAAGAATGGGCGCACGATCGTGCCGCAAGACAAGCACGGCCGACGGGGGTACATGAAGGCGCTCATGTTTGTGGGTCACGAAGGCGGCTTGCTGACGATCGAGGACTGCAATCAAGCAGCACGCAAGAAAGAGGAAGCAGACCAAGCTGCCAGGGCGCAAGCGGAAACTGCAGAGGGTGGGAAGCGCGCAGCAAGCGGAAAGGATTGGCGGGCTTCTGGGGACACCGGGCGCGATGCGTGAAAGCCGACGCTCACGTCGGCGTCGGCTTTACACGTTACAAGCGCAAGGAAGTTCGGAAAGGGCCTTCCTGTCCTGCGCCAGTCGAGCGTGCATGTGGATGTACCACCCCGATCGTGATTCGGCGGTGGGCTAGCACTTCACAACAACCTCAATCACCCACATGCAATTCGAAGAAGAAATCGCACCGCCTCAAGAACTGGCAGCCGTTCAAGCGCCAATGGTCCAGGCGCCAAAGCCGCCAGCGCGACAGGCTCAAGCGCCAGGCGCGCGCGCACCGAAGGCCAAGTCCAAACCCGACAAGCAGGATAAGCCCGACAACAAACCCAAGCTCCGCGTCGAGTTCGAGCAAAAAACCTTGCTGGAGCTCGTCGAGGGGTACCTCGGCAGCTTGGAAAGCTCGGGCAAGTCGGCCGGCACCGTCGCCAGCTACACGATGGAGCTCAAGACCGCTATGGCGGAGCTGGGCGAAGAAACTCGGCTGCAGTCGCTGACCAGCGAGCAGGTCGAGGCCTACTTCAATTCGCGCAAGGTGACACGCCTCAAGAGCGGCAAGTCAAAGGCCAAGCCGTCGATCGACAAGACGCGGCGCGTGCTGCGCCTGGCGCTCGTCTGGGGCGTGCAAGCGGGCTGGATCAAGAAGGCGCCTTTGCCCGAGGCACAAGCCGTACCGGCCTAGGCCAATCGGCGCTCGCTCAGGGATCGGCCCGGGCCCTCCATGCAGAGGGCTTGGGCCGCGCTGCTTTGAGTGGGCGGGCAGCCTCACGAGGGCACTCCATGCGCATCGTCGACCTATTGAACTCCTTCGTCGTACAGCTCGAAGCCGATGGGCGCTCCAAGCACACGCTCGGTCAATACCAGCGCCACATTGCCCTGTTCGTGCGCTGGCTTGCCCATACCGGCCAGAGCGATGCCGTGGCTGAGATCGGCCACGAAACGCTGGCTGCCTTCCTAGTGTCGCCCATGGCCAAGGAAAGCATGCGCGGGGGATCGAAGAAGCCGTCGTCGGTCAACGCCCTGCGCACGTCCCTGCGTGTCGTGTTCGGCTACGCGCATGCGGCCGGGCACTGCGCCGTCAATCCTGCTCGGTTCATCCGGCGCGCGCGCTGCGGCCAAGCACCGCCGCGGGCCCTTGGCGCCGCGGAAGTCGAACGGCTGCGGGCGGTGCTAGGGGAGGGCCATGGCAAAGAGACCGAGCGTGATCGCGTTTTGGTCGAGCTACTCCTTGCGACGGGCGTGCGGCTGGCTTCGGCGCTGGCGATCGACATCGAGGACGTGGATCTCGAGCACGGTCGGATTCTCTTGCGCAGGGTCAAGGGCGGCACGCCGCAAGAAGTGTGCTTGGGCGCGGGGATCGGGGGTGTGCTGGCG
>JAKFYL010000357.1 GCA_021730845.1 Planctomycetota bacterium
GCTTTGGCGGTACGGTGCCAGGCTCGAATCCCACACCTTTGGTGCCAGGCTCGCGCTATGCGCACCTTCGTGCGCATAGCGCGAGCCTGGCACCAAAGGTGTGGGATTCGAGCCTGGCACCGTACCGCCAAAGCGCCGTACCGCCAAAGCACCGTACCGCCATACCACCGCGCCATCGCTCCGCGTGGCTGCGCTATGGGTGTAGTCCAAGGGTTGCTTTGGCGCTACTCTACTTCGGCCTGCGGCACGCTGCTTCCCTAAGGACCAAGAGTGCGGACTCCCACACCATGAATTCGAACAAGCCCAATCCCAAGACGGTCGACGACCCGCCGGAATTGCCCTCGGACAGCGAAATGGTCGGAGCGGCAGTGGCCAGCGCCGGCGCAAGGGAGAAGGGAGCAGGTCCAGCTAACGTGCGCAACATGGAAAGCGCACCGTTGGAGTTGCGCAAGGCAGGTATGGTGTTGTTCGTCGCGGCATTGTTCCCCTGGCTGGGTTCAGGGGGCATCAACTTGGACACGATCTGGGCCAAACTGGTGGTCGTGGTTGGGGCGGTCATCGGTTACTACGGCGTGCTCAACAAGCATGGTCAAAGCGTACCTGGCGTGTTCCGCGCTGTGGGCGGCGCGAACCCCAAGTTGCTGGGCTGGCTGAGCACGCTCGTCATGGTCATCGGCGTGACCCTGCCGGCGATCTTGATCGGCACCAACCAAGGCGGGCTTTCGGCGTGCGTGGAAGTAGCCGGCGTGGCAGTCGGCGCGACGCTGTGGATACAGATCTTGGACTATTCGATGGGGGCCAAATTCAATCCGGTCATGGGCTTGATCGTGCCCTTGATTTCCATCGCCGCCATCGGCCGTTTGATTTTCTTGACCAAGAAATTCGACATCCTGGCCTTGATCGGCAGCGTGGGTGTGCTCGCGGCAGGATTCATGGCCACACGCACCATGGTGGCCGCGATGAAAGAAGCCAAAGCCCACGGGGAAGCCAAGAAGCGTCAAGCGGTCGAGCAACGCATGCAAGATCGGGCAGCCAAGAAGCGCACGAGCTGACGGAGCCCCAAGTTTGCAAGAAGCAGTAGGGGCCCGCGATCCCAATCAGGCAGCGGCCGCCCCCAAGACCTGCCGCGAGGCGCTCGAACTAGGGCGCGCCTTCCTGGCGCGCAAAGGCCTCATCGACGCGCGCAAGGACGCCGACTTGCTGCTGGCGCATGTCCTGGGCACGGACCGCCTGGGTCTGTACACCGCGCTCGACAAGCCGATCGAGCCTGCCGAACTGGAACGCGCCCGAGCTTTGTTCGTACGCCGCGCGCAGACAGAGCCCGTGGCGTATTTGACGGGCGCGCGCGAGTTTTACGGGCGCAGTTTCGCTGTGGATCGCCGCGTGCTGATACCGCGGCCCGAAAGCGAACTGTTGATCGATCTGGCGCGTGCGCATCTTGCTCCCAGGACCGCGGGCCGAGCGGAACCCCTGACTTCCGCCGCAAGGGCCGCTGAGACCTTGTGCTGCGCGGACTTTGGCACCGGCAGCGGTTGCCTGGCCATCACGCTGGCGCTCGAGTTCCAAGGCGCGCGCGTCATCGCCAGCGACGTGAGCGCGGACGCATTGGAAGTGGCGCGCGCCAATGCCAAGCGCCTGGCCGCCGAAGTGGACTTCGTGCTAGCCGATGGTCTGGACCATTTCTCGGATCGTCGTCCTGAGGGTGGCTTCGATGTGCTGGTCTCCAATCCGCCCTACGTGGACCCGAAGGCCGCGGTTCTCCTTCCAAGGGACGTGCGCGATTTCGAACCGCACGTGGCGCTTTTTGCGCCCCAGCAGGACCCCGACCTGTGGGTGCGGCGCCTGGTGCAAGCTGCGCCGGCGCTGCTCGCTCCGGCGGGCCGCTTGTGGGTCGAACTGGGCCACGATCAGGGAGCGCGCGCGCTGGAACTCGCGCAGCAAGCCGGACTGTGTGCGCGACTGGTCAACGACCTGGAACGGATACCACGCGTGCTCGAGGCGCGGCTTTCTTGAGCCTGCGGCCCTAGGGCAGCAACTAGGCCGGCGAAGCTTGCGCCTGGCTGACGAAGCGCGCCAAGCGCTCGCGGTCGCCGTCGCTGATCTCGTGCAAGAACACGGCCACCTCGAAATGCTCGAGGGCGGGACTGATCTTTTCGCAGCGCACCACGGCGCCTCGCGCGCGCACCAAGCCTTGATCGCGAGCCGCGCTGGCGCTCGATCCGCGCGCGAGCGCGGCTTTGTGCGGCTCAGGCAAGCGCAGCGCAATGCTCAAGACGCTCATCAGCGGCAAGGCGCGTTCGACGAAAAAACACACTCCCGAACGCGAAACGTCGCGCACGCGAGCACGCGCCAGGCTGCCGTCGGCCAGGGCGATTTCGGCCGTCCAGTCGGCCCGGGCTCGAGGATGAAGGCGGCGGTCGGAAGGCCGCGAAGCTTGCGGTGCGGGGGTCATGGGGGCCCATGGTAGCCTGGCCGTATTGGCCGTCCACTGTGCGCCGGCAATGCGCATCCGAACCTGCTACGGAACGCATGCATTGCTGCACCGGAAGCGCTAGAATGCTCGGCCCGCGACCCACAGGAGGACACGTAAGAAACATGGCCAGCTACAACAAAGTGATTCTGATGGGAAATTTGACGCGCAAGCCCGAGATGCGCTTCACGCAAGGTGGCATGGCCATTTGCAAGGTCGGGCTGGCCGTGAACCGGCGCTTCAAGGACGCCCAGGGCGAGTGGAAAGAGGAAGCCACGTTCGTCGACGTGACGCTGTTCGGCAAGCGCGGGGAAGCCTTTGCCAAGTACCACGACAAAGGCAAGACCGCCTTCATCGAGGGCTCCTTGCGCCTGGACACCTGGGAAGACAAGCAATCCGGCGAAAAAAAGAGCAAGCTCTACGTCGTCGCCGATGATTGGCAATTCGTCGGCGCCGGCGGCGCCGGCCCGGGGCGCGACATGGTGCGCGAGGAAGGCGGCGATGGCGGCGCAGAGACTTCCGGTGGCTACGCTCAGGCTGCGCCTTCGGGGGCAGACGACGTCGACGACGCACCGTTCTGAGCTTTGGATCTCACCCTGCGACTTTTTGCGGGGCTGCGCGAACGCGCGGGCCGCGAGCGTCTCCTCCTGACGCACCTGCCCGATGGCTTGGACGTGGCCGGCCTCAAGCGCCATGTAGAACAGCGCCATCCCGAACTGGGTTCCTTGGAATCCGCGCTCGCGGTGCTTGGCACCGAATACATCGCGGAGACGACTCGACTAACTGCCGGTAGCGAGCTTGCGCTGTTGCCTCCGGTTTCAGGGGGCGCACCCGATTCCGACCAAGCCTTGGAGCGCGGAGTGTTCGAGCTGTGCACGAAGCCGCTAGACGTGGAAGCGGCGCGCGTTCGGATTGGGCATGCTGCTCAAGGCGCCCAGATCGTGTTCGTGGGCACCGCGCGCGACTTTAGCCGCGGCAAGTCTGTCTTGTGCCTGGAATACGAAGCCTTCGAGGCCATGACGACGCCGCAAATGGCGCGCATCTTTCATGCTTGCCGCGACGAATTGGGACCCGAGCGCGCCCGAGGGCTGCGCATGCTGTGCTTGCACCGCGTGGGCGTGGTTCCGGTAACCGAGCCGGCGGTCGTGATCGCCGTCAGCAGCCCGCACCGCGCGGAGGCTTTCCTCGCCTGTCGATTCTTGATCGACGAACTCAAGCGCTCGCTGCCCATTTGGAAGAAAGAGGTGTACCAGGACGGCGCAGCCTGGCTCGGCGAGCGCTCCTAGCGCGCCGGCCATGGGACCTCTCGTTGTCGCACGCTTTGGGCGTTGCTAGGGTGCCCACACCACCATGAGCCAGACTGATCGCTCCGCCAACTCCAGTTCCTCTCCTTGGTTCCAGGCCGGGCAGTATGCTTGGCAAATCCAAGACGCCCCGCGCGACGACATGGAGGTCGACGTGCTGGTGGTCGGCGCGGGCGCCGCGGGGCTAGCGTGTGCGATCGAAATCAAGCGCGCCTTAGTCAGCCAAGGCAAGTCGGACAGCCAAGTGCTGGTGCTCGAAAAGGCCGAAGAAGTGGGCTACCACGTGCTTTCGGGCGCGGTCATGGATCCGCGGGGCCTAGCCGAGTTGTTCCCCGATTGGAAGGAGCGCGGCTGCCCGTTCGAAAGCCCGGTTGTCTTCGACTGCTTGGACGTGCTCAAAAAGAACGGCAAGAAGCTGCGCCTCAAGGGCGCGCTCGTGCCGCCGCCGCTGCACAACGCGGGCAACTTTGTGGTGAGCCTGTACAAGATCGTGCGCTGGCTCAAGGAGCAAGCGGAAGCGCTGGGCATCGACGTATTTCCCGGCTTCGCGGGTGCCCAAATCCTGTTCGACGGCGAGCGCGTGATCGGCGTGCAGACCAAGGACAGCGGCATCGACAAGCACGGACACAAGAAGTCGAGCTTCCAGCCCGGCATGAACATCAAGGCCAAGGTCACCGTGTTCGCCGAGGGCACGCGGGGCAACTTGGCCAAGCACTTGATCGAGCGCCTCGAGCTGGGTAGCGAGCACAACGCCCAGACCTACGGCACCGGAATCAAGGAGCTGTGGGAGATTCCCGCCGAACGCGGCGCGGCGATGCTGGGCCATGTGATTCACACCGCGGGCTACCCGCTGGACAGCAAGTCCTACGGCGGCGGTTGGATCTACGGCCAAAAAGAAAACCGCCTGTCGATCGGATTCGTGATCGGCCTGGCGCATCCCGATCCGAAGCTCGATCCACACGCGCTGTTCGTGCAGTGGAAACAGCACCCGGCCGTGGCCGAGCTGCTGCGCGGTGGGAAGGTCGTGCGCTATGGCGCCAAGACCATTCCCTACGGCGGCTACTTCGCCATGCCCAAGTTGTTTGGCGACGGGTTTTGCCTAGTGGGCGACTCGGCCGGATTCTTGAATTCGGCGCGACTCAAGGGCATCCATCTAGCCATCAAGTCCGGCCGCTTGGCGGCTGAGGCCATCGCGGCCGCGCTCCAGCGCGGCGACACCAGCGCGGCGTCCCTGTCCTCGTATCGCACGGCGTTCGAGGCCTCCTGGGCGCGGGAGGAGCTGTGGGGGGTGCGCAATTTCCACCAGGCGTTCGACGGCGGCCTGTTCGCCGGGGCCCTGGACGTGGGGCTGCAAATGGTCACAGGAGGGCGCGGCCTGCGCGCCCGGCGGCCCAGCCATCCCGATTACGCGACCACGGCGCGTCTGGAACGCTCGCGGATGGTCAAGCCCAAGTTCAACGACTCCGATGCCATGGACAAGCTGACCGATGTGTACTGGTCGGGGGCAATCCATGATGAGCATCAACCAAGCCATTTGGTGGTCACCGATCCAAACCTGTGTTTCGATCGCTGTACGAAGGAGTTCGGCAATCCTTGCCAGCACTTTTGTCCGGCGGCAGTGTACGAATGGCCACAGGGGCATGCGCGCGCAAGCGACAAGCCCTTGGGACCTGTGATCAACGCGTCCAACTGCGTGCATTGCAAGACGTGCGACATCGCGGACCCTTACCAGGTCATCCAGTGGGTCGTGCCTGAGGCCGGCGGCGGTCCCAAGTACGTCGACATGTAAGTTCCCTTAGACAGAGTCTCCCGAAAACCTCCCGCATGAAAATCACGATCGCCGACAACTCCGGCCGACTTCCGAAGACGGACCTCTTGATCGCCTTCACCTTGGCCGACGAGAGCCCCTCGCTGCCGACCGGAGTGCGCTTTCCAGCGGCGCTGCATAAACAGATCAAGGGAGAGTTTCGCGAGCTCAAGCACACCGACGCAGCCAGCGGCACCAAGGCAAGCGTGCTTTCGATCGGCCTGGGCAAGAAGGCGGAGTTGACCGACGAGCGCGCGCGCCGCGTCGGAGCTCTGGCCGTGCAGCGCGCCCAAGCCTTGGGCGCGGCCCACGCGCTGGTGTGGTTGGATCCCAAACTCGAGTCGACGCTGGGCTCGCGCGCCTTTGGGCAAGCGCTGATCGAAGGCGCGCTGATGGGGTCCTATCGCTTCGAAACCTACAAGAACAAGAAGAAGGCCGACAAGCTCAAGGAACTCGTGCTCGCTGGCGGCGGCAAGGAGTTCAAGACCGGCGCCAAGCATGGCCGCACGCGCGCGGAAGCCAACCTCTTCGTGCGTGACTTGCAAAACACGCCCGGCAACGACATGCGCCCGCGGGAGCTGGCCGAGGCCGCGCAGAAATTGGCCACGCGTTCGCCACGCATCACCTGCACGGTGCTCGAGCGCGCCGACATGAAAAAGCTCGGCATGGGGGCCTTGCTAGGCGTGGCTCAAGGATCGATCGAACCGCCGCTCTTGGTGCACTTGGTGTACCGGCCGGAAAAGAGCCCCGCCCGCCGCGGCGACAAAGCTGCTGTAACCAAGATCGCACTGGTGGGCAAGGGGCTGACCTTCGACACCGGCGGCATCAGCATCAAGCCCGCGGGAAAGATGTGGGACATGAAGTACGACATGTCCGGAGGCGCAGCCGTTCTGGGAGTGTTCCACGCCTTGAGCGAACTGGACCTACCCATGGAAGTGCACGGCGTCGTGCCTTGTTCCGAGAACATGCCCGACGCGGCGGCGATCAAGCCTGGTGACGTGGTGCGCGCCATGAACGGGACCACCATCGAAGTGCTCAACACCGATGCCGAGGGGCGCCTCATCCTGTGCGACGCGCTGTGCTACGTGCAGAAAAAGGTCGGCCCGGACGTGATCATCGACCTGGCCACTTTGACCGGCGCTGTGGGCGTTGCGCTGGGCCACGAATTCGCCGGTGTAATGGGCAACGACAGCAAGCTGCGCCACGACCTGCAACTGGCCGGTGAAAGCGTGGGCGAGCGCTTGTGGCCGTTGCCGCTGGAAGATTTCCACAAGGACCAGATGCGCGGCGAAATCGCCGACCTGAAGAACATCAGCGCCGAGGGCCTGGGCGCCGGTTCGACCACGGGCGGCGCGTTCCTGTGGAATTTCGTAGGCAAGACCTCGTGGGCCCACCTCGACATCGCCGGCACCGCTTGGGGCTCGATGAACCGCGACTGGGTCGGGGGCAGCTTGGGCTCGGGGTTTGGAACGCGGCTCTTGCTCGAATTCCTCGAGCGCCGCGCGGCGCTCTAGGAGCCAGGGCCCGCGCCGAGCGCCGAGCGCAGGCGCAGCGTGCGCAGTTCGCTATTCGGCGCGAAGCCGCCCGAGCCGGGCAGTGGGAGCTGTTGCAATTGGTAGTCGCGCACCAGGCTGGACTGCATCATTCCAGGGGCGAGTCCCGTCTGCGGCGGGGAATCTCGTGGGGCGATCCAAGCCAGCAAGTAGGTCGGGCGCCGCGGCAAGAAATACTCCATGCTTACGGCGCGATCGTGGCCAGGGCTAGCCCGCGGTCGCACCGTGGCGTCGCGCGCAGCTTGTCGGTCCACGAGACCAAACACATCGTGCACGGCCAGGCCGCTGTAGTACGCCGTCGCGCCCACGTTGGCCAGGACGATCGACTCTTGCGGCTGAACGTGCAGCGCCAGCGCGCGACCTACTTGGGCCCATTCGCTGGCGCGCGCGCGCATGCCGCGCCAAAATTCGACTTCGCTGACCGCGCGCGCGTCGTTGCCGCGGAAGTGCAGGGCTTGGCGCAAGGCGTCCGGCACGAGCGCGCGATTCATGCTGCACAGCACATTGCACACCAGCGCGAAAGAAAGCAGCGCCATGGGAAACCTTGTTGCGCGGCCCGGGCGCGCCCACAGGCCTCCCAAAGCGAGCACCGCGAACGGGAGTGCGGGCATCAAGAAGCGCCCCAGCGCCATGAAGTCGCCCCCGACCAGCATGGCGTAGAAGCAGCCCAGAGCAAACACCAGTCCGCCGGCGCGCGCCACGGGACTCGAACGCGCCAGCGCCAGTGCCAGCAGGGGAGCTGCGAGCAGCCACGGCAATTCGGCGCACAGTGTGCCTACGTACTGGGTGCCTCGCCAAAGGGAGGACCAGGAAGTGGGTCGCTTGACGCGCGCTGTATTCGAGAGCCAATCGTCGTGGTAACTCCAGCGAAACACCAGTTGCAGGAGATAGGCGGCTAGCGCGCAAGCGAGCACTAGGCCAAGCGGCTTGATCCATGAGCCGTGGGAGCGCGCCGCTGTGCTGCCGCGCCCCAAGGCAAGCGCTCCCACAACCGCCAGGCCGACCCATACCAACCCGTCGACGCGCAGCAGCGTGGCGGCTGCCGCGGCCAGACACGACTGGAGCACGCGCGGCTCCGGCCGCCAGGCAAGGCGCTCGAACACGAGCCATACGCACAGCGCGAACGCGGCCGTCTCCAGGCCGCCGCTAGTCCAAGCCGCAAAAGGCGGAGCGCTTCCAAGGACCAGACCTAGGAGCGAGAGACCCACGCGGCTCGTCACGCCCTGGTGCGACAAGAAACGCAGGCTCGAGGCCAAGGTCAGTGCGGAGCACAAGCCGCCGAGCACGCGCGCTGCGACGCTCAAGTCCAAAGACAAGGCTGCCATGGGCGAGAGCACCACAATCCAAAACAAGTTGGAATAGCCTTCGACCGGTGGCCGTTCCCCGGGGTTGAACGTAAGTCCGAGGCCGCGCGCCAAGTGATCCGCGTAGCGAAACGAAATGAAAGCGTCGTCGCACACGAAACCGAAACGCCAAGTCGATACGGCCAGCGCCAGCCAGCCCACACAGATGGCCAGGCGCAGATTCGCACCTAGTGGCGTTGCGGACGATTCGCTGTGGATCAAGTTGGGCCATTCCTAAGGCATGGCCACCTCGCGGCGCAAGCAAGTTGCTTGCGCCCCTTGGGGGGAATCGTGCGCTAGAATCGCGCGCTCCCCATGGACACCCCCAAGCAGTCCAGCACCGTGCCAGCAGGGCTGGCTGGGCCGATCTTAGCGCGCGTCGGAATCGTCTGCTTGCTCCTTGCGGCCTGCGCGAAGCAGGCCCCTAAAGTGCGCGACGTGGTTTTGATCACGCTGGACACCGTGCGCGCGGATGCCCTGGGCTGCTATGGAGCGCCGGGCGATCCCACGCCTCATCTGGATCGATTGGCAAGCTCGGGCGTGCGCTTCGAGTGGGCCTATTCCACCTCGGCGTTGACACCTGTGTCCCACGCGTCGATTTTGACGGGGCTTGCCGGCGACCGGCACGGTTTGCAGATCATGGCCGGCAGTGGCGGCTTTCGGCTGGGCGAGGACATTCCCACGCTGGCCACCCAGCTCGGCAAGGCCGGCCTTGCCTGCGGAGCCGTGCACAGCGCATTTCCGGTCGCGGCGCACTTCGGATTCGAGCGCGGTTTTTCGGTCTTCGAAAGCTTCGACCCCACCCGCGCTGGCACGAATCCCGGCGACGTGATGCAGTTGCAGCGCCGCAGCGACGAAACCACGCGCAAGTGTCTGGAGTTTTTGGCTTCTCACCCGGAGCCGAGCTTCTTGTGGGTGCACTACTGGGATCCGCACGACGCTTTGTTGCTGCCTCCGCCGGAAGCCCTGCCCGAGGACCTGCCGCGCAACAAGCAAGGCCGTTTGGTTCCCTCGCCCCAGTTGTATGCGGCGGAAATGCGCTACCTCGACCGACAGGTCGGCCGACTGCTGGCAGGATTGGAAGGGATGCAGCGACTAGACCAGGCCCTGATCGTGGTGGTGGCAGACCACGGCGAAGGTCTGGGCGATCACGGCTGGTGGCATCACCGCACGCTGTACCAAGAGCAAATGCGCGTGCCGCTCATCGTGCGCGCGCCGGGGGCCAAGAGTCGCACCGTCCAGGCAGCGGTCAGCACCCTCGATCTGGCTCCGACGGTGCTCGATTGGTTGAACCTTGCGCCGGGTGGGCGCTTGGATGGGGTCAGTCTGCGGCCGTGGATGGAGGGTGGGCGCGGCCAGACGCGAGCGGTGTTTGCCGAGCAGCACAACGGCTACGACCACAATGCCGGAGAAATCCGCGAGCAGCGCCCACAAGACGATCACCTGTACGCGGTCATCGACGACGGTTTCAAGCTCTTGTATCGGCCCCACATGCCGCAAGCCAGCGAGTTGTTCGACTTGCGCGCGGACCCGCTGGAGAAAAACAATTTGTTTCCAGCACAGCGCCAGCAGTTCGTGCGCCTGGCGCGCATTTTGGCCGGGCGCGGCGCTTGGCTCACCGCCCCCCCCGAAGCCCAGCCGGCGGGCAGCAGCGCCGCCTCTGCCAGTGTGAGCGCGGCGCTGGCGGCGTTGGGCTACACGGGAGGCGCTGGGGACGCGGCCCAAGCGTCATGGCGCTGGGTCTACACCTGTCCCGAGCACGACCAAGAGCGCTGGCCCAAGCCCACACCATGCGCGCGCTGCAATGGGGCGCCGCTCTTGACGAGCGAGCCCAGTCGCTAGCGAAATCAGCCCGCGCGGCCAAGGCAGCGAGGCAGCTGGGCGAGTGGGGAAGGCGGGACTTGAACCCGCACGGGTTGTTCACCCTTCGGATTTTAAGTCCGATGCGTCTGCCGGTTTCGCCACTTCCCCAGGATTCGAAGAGGGGAAAATCGCAAGCAACGGGACGTCCATTGCGCGAGCTTCCACTTGCCCAACAAGGTACGCGCTGACATGGCGGCGGACAAAATGCCCGCCCGCCCGCCATGCGGGCAGGCCGTCGGCCAGGCCCTGCTCGCGTCAAGCCATACACAGCTTTGATAAGGCTTGGCCTTTGCGAATGCCGAGATCCTAGGCATGGTGGGGGCGATTCGATACACGTTTGGGCGAGCAGGGGCGGGGCGGCACACAGTCGATCCGCGCCGGGGTTGGACCCTGCTGGAACTCCTGATTTCCTTCTCCGTGCTGTCGGTGGGGGTCCTGGGATACACCCAAGCCATCGCCAAACTGGCAAATATTTCCGACCACACCCGCGAGCAAGCTGTGGCGGTCGAGGCCGCGCGCTCCATGGTGCAAACCCTGATGAGCACGCCCCAGGCCCAGGTCTTCGCGCTGTACAACTCCAGCTCCCAAGATGATCCCATGGGCCCAGGCTCGGCTCCCGGCGCGAACTTCGCCGTCGCCGGGCTGAGCCCGCAACCCTTGGACGGGGATGGCATGGCGGGCCAGATTTCCTTTCCGACCTCCGCGGCCGGCGGCGCACTCGCGCTGCGCGAAAACTTGCCCGACACCCGCTTTGGCACGCCGCGCGATTTGAACGGCGATGGCGCCATCGATGCTTTGGATCACGCCGGCGACTACCGGCTGCTGCCCATTTCGGTCGTGGTCGCCTGGCAGGGAGCGAACGGTCCACGTCAAGTCAGGCTGCGAACCTTGCTGGCCGATCTTCCATGAAACGCATGGCTTTGTTCCACCACGTTGCGCGCGCCAAGGCGGGCTTCTCGCTCGTCGAACTGCTCGTCACCAGTTCCTTGATGTGCATGCTGCTGGGCAGTGTGGGCTACATCAGCCAGCGCGGCGGCAGTGCTTCCAGGCAAGCACAGTCCGAGCTCGGCGTGACTTCCCGCGCGCATCAGTTGTGCACGCGTCTGGCGCGCGAACTGGAGGCCGCCGGATCGGGCACGCTGATGCCTGCTCCCGGTTTGGTAGGCAACAGCAATTTCACGTTTCAAGTCGTAGACGGCTTCGCAGCCGGTGCACCGCAGTGGAGCCCATCTTCGCGCCTGGCTTTCGTGCTGGACGCCAGCGAGACGGAAAACGGCTTGGACGACGACGGAGACTCGCTGGTCGACGAAGGCAACTTGGTCTTGACCCGCGACCATCTGGGTGCAAATCCAAAACCGATCGTTCTTTGCAAGAACGTGGCCGCGTACCTGGAGGGGGAACTGCCCAACGGCGGAGACGACAATGGCAACGGCCTGAGCGACGAGCGCGGTTTCACGGTCGTCCAGAACGGGGGGCTGTTGACCCTATTCTTGACCGTGGAAGAGCCCATGCCCGAACAGGCGCCGCTGCGTTCTACGCTGAAAACCACGATTTTCTTGCGCAACTAGCGCGCATTACCGGAGCACGAACGAGAGTGAACAGAGCACACGCACAAGCAACAGGAGCAACGGCCGTTTCGCCCTGGAAGCGCGCGCTGTCTGCGCCGACCAGCCGCCGCGGCTCCACCATGGCCATTCCGGCGCTAGCTTTGGTGGTCCTGGCCGCAGCCTCGATGACCTTGTTGACCATGGCCGATTCGAGCCTAAAGCAAGACCGCGCCACCAAGCAAAGCATCGCCACCGACTTGGTCGCCGACGCCGGTTTGTCCGCGGCGTTCTTCGACCTCACTAGCGGGGGAACCGGGAACCTGGGATCGGAGCAGGCACCGATCGCCTACGACGGAGCCAGCTACTTCGTTCAATGCGCCAACGACGGCACGGGCGTGTATACGTTTCGCTCGGAGGCGCAGTCTGGGAAAGTTCGTCGCCGACTCGAACTGGTGCTAGCCAAGTCCAATGGTGCACTCGGAAGGTGGGGCGCTTTTGGGGAGAGTTCCCTGGCGGTGTCAGGCCAGGTGCTGCTCGATAGCTACGACTCGAGCGCGGGTAGCTATGCCTCCCAGCTCGGAGCCGCAGGCGTCAACGGGGCCGCGCAACACAATGGCGACATCGGCAGCAACCAAGGACTGATGCTCTCGGATGACGCGACCATTTTCGGCAAGGCCGTGCCAGGCCCCGGCTCTTCGGTGAGCTTGACGGGCAACGCCTCAGTCAGCGGCAGCACGAATCCGGCGCAAAAGCCAGTCAAGCTGCCGCCCATCAGTGTGCCCAGCTTTCCCGACCAGGGCCCGCTCGTGGCGAGCAACATGGTCCTTGGCAGCGGCAGTTACCACTACTCCTCGCTCCAGATCGCCAGCGGCAGCACATTGACCATCGCGGGGCCAGCTCAAGTCGTACTCGGCGCTTGTGCCCTAGAGGCGGGCGCCCAGCTCATCGTCGATCCCAGCGCCGGTCCGGTCGAAGTCTTCCTCCTGGGAAGCCTGACCATGGACAGCGGTTCTCAAATGTTCCCAAGCACTATGAATCCGAGCGACTTTGTGTTCTCCATCGTCGGCGACAACCTAGCCGACCCATCGATCGTGTTCGACTTCGACGCAGCCGGTCCGACATCGGATACCAAGATTTGGGGCTCGGTCTACGCGCCGAACGCGCACCTCCAAATCGACAGCAACTTCGAACTGTTCGGTTCCATGGTCAGCAAGGAATTGAACCTCGGTGGAACGGCCAAGTTGCACTTCGACGAGGCCCTTATGAACCAGGCCGCAAGCCCGAGCGACAATTGGACTCGACTGGCTTGGCGCCGGCTGCCTTGAGCACACGCATGTGGACCATGGTCGTCGAGAAAGCGCTGCGCGTGGGGGCCGGCTTGGCACTGGCGGCGCCTTGCGCCTTGGCACTGGGTATCCCTGCGACAGCGGCAGCGTTCGAGCGCGTTCAAGAGGCGCCTGTTGCTAGCTCGATCGAGCATGAGCTAAGCAAAGCGCTGGCGGGGCGAGCGGCGCTCGCGCGCGGAGCCTTGCCGTCCGTTTCGACAGAGGTGCAGGCGGTTTTCGAGCAACACGGAGCCCTGGCAAGCAAGGCTGCCTATGCTTTGCTGCACGGCGAGGTTCCGGAATGCTCTTCCAGTCAAGTGCGCGAGCTGCTCGGTGCGCTGGCACAAAGGCCTTGGTCGGAGTTGGTCGAGGTCCTGGGAGAAGCGCAGCCGATCGAACGGGCCGGTCTACCTGTTCTGTGTGCTCAGGCATTGGTGATCGGCAGCTGTGCGCCTGCTTCCAGCTTGCCCGAGCTGCTCGAACAAGTGCGGGAAATCGCGCTCGCTGCACCGGAACGCCGCGAGCGTGCGGTCTTGGACTTTGCGCTCGAATCGTTTTTCCAGCGCCATCCGGCCAGCGCCACACAGTTGGGGCCGAGCACAGCCTTCGACGGCCAGGTCTTGGAATTGCTGGTGCGCGCCTTGGGCCGCAGCCGCAACGCCAGTGGGCTCGGATTCCTGCTCGAGTCGCTGGAAGCCCGCGAGGAGCTGGCGGACTTGGTCCTGCCGCAGTACCAACAGATCGGCCCGGGGCATTGCCTGGAAACGAACGAGGCCGTAACCGCCAGCCTCAAGCGCTTGTTCACCAACGCACGCCCACAAACCGCGTCCGCCGCGGCGCGAGCTTTGGGACGCTTTGGCAATCCTGACAGCGCGCAGGCGCTGATCGAGCACGCTACCAGTCCGGAGTCCGCGCTGCGGGAAGCGTGCGAATGGGCGCTGTGCGAAATCTCGGGACTGCGCCTGCAAGGCGGCGCGGACGTGTGGAAACGCTGGCTCGCAACGGAACAGGCTTGGTACGAAGTCGATCGGCCCGGCACGCTGGCTGAACTGGCCGGTGGCAACGAGGTTCGCGTCGTCTCCGGCCTGCGCGACATCTCGCAGCACCGCCTGTTTCGCCACGAGCTCGCCGGCCAGGTGGCGCCCTTGCTCACGCATGCCAAACAAGATGTGCGCCTAGCAGCTTGTCGGGCGCTAGGTGACATGCGCTCGCCGCTGGCCACCAAAGCCTTGGTGGAGGCCCTGAGCTGGCCGGACGAAGCCACGCGAGCAGCCGCGCGCGATGCCCTAGGCCGCGTGCACCAGCGGGAATTGCCCGCAGATGCCGCAAGCGTGCGTACGCTGTTTGGGCTGGAAGGCTAAGACATTCGCCATTAGCGCGGTCCCGATTCCCAGGCGGCGCGAACAGCCAGTGCTCGGTTAGCTTGGGGGTGGCCGAAGAGTTTCTTGGCCGTCGCGTTACGAGCTGCTGCGTCGGTCGACCAAAGGCGCTGTAGGCATGGTTTCGCCCCCAGAGCTCATTCGCGCCGCGGCCACGGCCGATTGGAAATCGGCGTGCAGTTCGACCGTTTTTTCGGCGAGCATGCCGGACTTCTCGAGCGCGGCTCGCGGCTGCGACTTGAGACCACAGATCTGCACGCGCACGCCCGCACTGCGCAGTCGGTCGACCGCCGAGCGCAAGTTGACCAGTCCCGTGGCATCGATGACAGGTACATCTTCCAAATTCAGGAGCACCAGCCGCACGCCGCGCCGGTCCAAGGCAAAGATTTGGCTCGTTGCCTTGTGTGCCGCACCGAAAAAAAGCGGTCCTGCGATGTCGAACACGATCATGCCCGGCGGCAAATCTCGCCCACGCTCCACGTGATCGGGCCCGATCAGTTCCGCGCCCGCGATATCGACCATGCGCCGCATGAACAGGAAGGCGGCTAGTAGGACGCCGACGGTGACGGCTATGGTCATGTCGAACACGATGGTCAAGACAGCGCAAGCGCACAGCACAGCCAGATCGCTGCGGTTGGAGCTACGCGCCAGGTGCAGCACGTGCCGGACTTCACTCATGTTCCACGCCACCACCAAGAGGAGCGCGGCCATCGAGGCCATGGGCAGGTGTCCGAGTAGGGGTGCAAGCAGCAGCACTCCGGCGAGCAAGAAAGCGGAATGCGTGATGGCCGCGATCGGCGAGCGGCCGCCTGCGCGAACGTTCGTGGCCGTGCGCGCGATCGCGCCCGTGGCAGCGAAACCGCCGAAGCAACTGGCAGTGATATTGGCTAGCCCCAGGGCCATGAGCTCCACGTCCGGTTGGTGGCGTAGACCCGTCATGCCGTCAGACACCGCAGCCGCCAGCAATGATTCGATGGATGCCAGCATGGCGATGGCAAAGGCGGAGGGAAGCAGTTCTTCCACGAACGCCAGGGACATCGGCCGCGCCACACCTTCTAGCCCGGGAACATTCCAGGGCCACAACCATTGCGGTGCCAGCGCAGGAATGCCCGAAGGGGCCGCGCTGGTCCCAAAGCGTCCGGCCAAGGTGGCCGGATGCACGTGGGCGAAGCGCTCGAGTGCCAACGCCAAGAGCGCACCCAGAATCAGGGCCACCAGCGGAGCCGGCACCCAAGTTCTGACACGCCGCCAGGCGATCAACACCGCCAACGTGAACGTCCCCACGGCTAGGTCACCCCACTGCACCGTCGCAAGCGTGCCCAGCATGTGCTGCATGCGCTCGTGCCACATCAGGTCCTGACCGCCTTGCACGCCCTGCAATCCAAGAAAATCCTGGAGTTGCATGCTGGCAATCACCACACCAATTCCCAGCGTGAACCCGGTGGTCACTGGGTAGGGTATGAACTGAATCAGACGACCGAGGCGGAACAGTCCCATCGCAAGCAGGAGCACGCCAGCTAGGCCGCTGGCCAGCACCAAGCCCTGCAGGCCAAAACGCACGCAAATGGGGGCCAAAATGGCGACCGATGCGCTCGGTCCGCTGACCTGCACGCGCGAGCCTCCCAGCAGCGCGCACATTCCGCCGGCCACGATGGCGGTATACAGTCCGTGCTGGGGCGGCGTGCCGACCGCGATGGCCAGCGCCATGGACAGCGGCAAAGCGACCAGTCCGACTACACAGCCGGCCAGGAGATCGGCCCGCAGATTGGACCGGCCATAGCCCTGACTCAGGGAGTCGCGCAGCGCGCATCCCAGGCGAAAAACCGGCCGTGTATGGCTCATGGAAGAAAGTAGGGGCACACGCCGGCCCCAAGCCTAGCTCCTTTCGCGCCGCGGACCGCGCTCTACTTCGAAAACGGCCCCACGGAGCCCGCGCGCTAGTCACATACCTTCTGCCAAGCCGCGTGCCACCTGATCGTGAATCCGCGCTTGACCCCACCCATTGGCGGGCTATTCTCTTTCGGCCTTGGCGCGCCTGCAGGCGCGCCCAGTGCAAGGCGGCATAGCCAAGTGGTAAGGCGACGGATTGCAAATCCGTTATTCCCCAGTTCAAGTCTGGGTGCCGCCTCCAACAGCACTTGGCCCTGGGGCCGCGCACGAGCGCGGGAGAGTTCTCGAACTTCGCGCACGGCGCAAGAATCGGTTACACCGTTCCGCATGGACCCCTTTGCTCCGACCCCCGAGGATCGATTCAGTTTCGGATTGTGGACCGTTGGCAATCCCGGGCGCGATCCATTCGGCGAGGCCGTGCGCCCGGTAGCCAAACCGACCCACTTGGTGCAAAAGCTCGCCGAGTGCGGCGCCTTTGGCGTCAACCTGCACGACAACGATTTGGTTCCGATGGGCGCGAGCGCGTCCGAACGGGACCTTTTGGTGCGCGAGTTTCAGGTCGCGCTCAAGGACCACGGCCTGGTCGTGCCCATGGCGACCACCAATTTGTTTTCGCACCCCGCGTTCAAGGACGGCGCCTTCACCGCCAACGACCCGCGCGTGCGCGCCTTCGCGGTGAAGAAGTCCATGGACGCCATCGACTTGGGCGTCGAGCTGGGCGCCAAGATCTATGTGTTCTGGGGCGGACGCGAGGGCACCGAAGCGGATGCCTGCCGCGACCCGCGCACGGCCGTGGCACGCATGCGCGAGGCCTTGAACTACCTGTGCGAATACGTGCGCGATCAGCGCTATGAGCTCTGCTTTGCGCTGGAGGCCAAGCCCAATGAGCCGCGCGGCGACATGTATTTCCCGACCACCGGGCACATGCTGCACTTGATCTCGACGCTGGACCATCCGGAGATGGTGGGGGTCAACCCCGAGGTAGCGCACGAGAACATGTCCGGCTTGTCGTTCGTGCACGCCGTGGCCCAGGCCATGGAAGCGGACAAGTTGTTCCACATCGACCTCAATGCCCAGAAAATCGGCCGCTACGATCAGGATTTGCGCTTCGGCTCGGAAGACTTGAAGCAGGCCTTTTTGCTAGTGCGGCTCCTGGAAGGCACCAGCGGCACGCCGCGTTACCAAGGGCCGCGGCACTTCGATTCGCACGCCTACCGCACCGAAGACGAGGCCGGCGTGTGGGAGTTCGCGCGCGGCTCCATGCGCACGTACAAGATCTTGAAGGCCCGCGCGCAGGCCTTCGACGCGGACAAGGAGGTGCGCGGCCTGATCGCCGAGCGCAAGGACGCGCTGCTGGATCCCTTGATGGCGCGCTATAGCGCCGCGAACGCGCGCGCGTTGCGCGGTCTGACGCATGATCCGGCAGCGCTGGGCAGCGCGGGACTGGGCTACGAGCGCCTCGACCAGCGCATGATCGAATTCCTCATGGGCGTGCACGGCTGACCCGTGCGCTTGGTGCTTGGCCCATGACGAGCGAACTTTTCTTGGGACTGGACGTGGGCACGCAAGGCACCAAGGCCTTGCTCTTGTGCGCCAACAGCCGCCAAGTCGTGGCGCGCAGCTCGGTGTCCTACGGCTTGATCGAAGGCCTGGAACCGGGCGCGATGGAGCAGCACCCCAGCACTTGGATTGCCGCCATCGGCCAGGCGTGCAAGCAGCTCTTCCAGGATCGCCCACGGGCGTCTGTTCTAGGAGTCGGCGTCAGCGGACAGCAGCACGGTCTGGTGGTCCTCGATGCCGCGGGAGAAGTGATCCGTCCGGCCAAACTGTGGTGCGACACCTCGACGGCCAAGGAAGCGCGCGAACTCAGTGCGCGCCTTGGGCGCCAGATCCCGGCCGGTTTCACGGCTTCCAAGGTTCTGTGGCTAGCGCGCACCGAACCCGAGCATTGGCGCAAAGCGGCGCGCGTTCTTTTGCCGCACGACTACGTGAATTTCTACCTTACGGGCCGGGCCACGACCGACGCGGGGGACGCCTCGGGCACTGGGTACTTCGATGCCAAGCGTCGGGAGTTCGACTCCAAGGCGTGCGCGGCGATCGATGTGCGGCTTTGGGGCCTGCTTCCCGAACTCGTCGAAGCCGGCGTTCCCGCCGGGACGGTCACCGCCCGCGCTGCGCGCGACTTCGGTCTGCCGGAAGGTATCCTTGTCGCTTCCGGTAGCGGCGACAACATGCTCTCGGCCTTGGGCAGCGGCACGACCAAGGTCGGCACGGCTACGATCAGCCTAGGCACCTCGGCCACGATTTTTTCTTGCAGCGATCGTCCGCTGGCGCGCGAGCAGGACGGCGTGGCCGATTTCTGCGACGCCACGGGAGCATGGCTGCCGCTGGTGTGTGTCATGAACGCTACCGGAGTGCTGGAGGAAGTTGCGCGCGCATTCTCGCTAAGCCATTCGCAACTGACCGAGCGCGCACAGGCAGTACCTGTCGGCGCGCGGGGCGTGTGCTGCCTGCCGTATTGGAACGGAGAGCGCGTACCGAATTGGCCGCAGGCTAGCGGCGCATTTCTAGGATTGCGGCCGGGGACTCTCGAGGCAGGCGTCCTGTACCGCGCGGCCATGGAGGGCGTGGCCATGAATCTAGCCCTGGGTCTAGAGCACATGCGCGCAGCGGGCATTTTCGTCGATGCGGCTCGCGTGGTTGGCGGCGGCGCCAAGAACGATTTGTGGTGCCAGATTCTGGCCGATGTCCTGGACCTATCTCTTACGCGCGTCGTGGAGCAAGAGTCGGCGGCTCTGGGCGCTGCGTTGCAGGCGCTGTGGTG
>JAKFYL010000414.1 GCA_021730845.1 Planctomycetota bacterium
TCGTGGTGTTGCTCGTGGGAAGCTTGGCGGGCGCGCTTTTCGCGATTCAACGCCGCACGCCTTAAATCGCTACGTCGCTGGTGAACTGGCGCGCGCTGTCCTGGATGGAGCACTGCTCCCCCTGCGGGCCTTCGACGAGTTCGTGCGCCGCGAGGACCTGCGCCGCGAACTGAGCGCGGATCTATCCAGTCCCGCCGCGCCCGTCGCCCCAAGCACCGGCCGTGCGTTGGCCGGGCTGGAGCGCCGCGAGCTGTCGATCTTCGTCGCCTGCGCCGAACCCTCGGGCGAGGACCACTTGCTGCGCCTGATCGATGCGCTGCGCGCACAGATTGCCCAGGCGGGTTTCCCCGCACCCGTGTTCACCGGCATTGGCGGAGCACGCCTGGCGCGGCATGGGGTACATCTGCTCGCAGACCCCGTGCAGCGCGCCACGATGGGCTTTGCTGGCGTGGCCGGCGCGCTGCCGTTCTACGTTCGATTGCTGTCCGATTGCGCTGCCTGGATGGAGTCGCGCAGGCCCGATTTGTTCGCGGCCGTGGATTCGCCGGCGCTGCACGCGCCCATGGGCCGCATCGCACGCCGGATCGGCATACCCAGCGTGCACCTGGCCGCGCCGCAAATGTGGGGCTGGGCCAGCTGGCGCGCCAAGGGGTACGCGCGCGCCTTCGACCGCGTTCTGACCTTCCTGGCTTTCGAGCCGGCTTGGTTCGCACGCCGCGGGATCGACTGCGTGCACGTGGGACACCCGCTCTTGGATGCCCTTGAAGCGCCGCAAACCGGCGCCCTGGCGAATTCGCCGCCGGCGAAAGATGCCGTAGGTCAAGCTCCGGTGCTGGCGCTCTTGCCCGGCAGTCGCGCCGGCGTCGTGGCGCGGAATTTGCCCTGGATGCTCGATCGCGTGTTCGAACTCCAGGCACTCGTTCCAGGTCTTCAAGTGACCATCGCCCTGGGCGCTACCGCCCAAGCAGATCGTGGAGAGGCCCTGCTCGCCGCGCATCCTGCGCGCGCCTTTGCGCGCGTCGACAGCGGCGACTTGCACGATTGCCTAGCGCGCGCCCAGGCCGCGTTCTCCGTTTCCGGCACGGTGCTGATCGATTTGCTCTGGCAGCGCTTGCCAACGGTCGCGATCTACCGCCTGGCCAGCGCACGCGAAGTTTGGATAGCCAAACGACTCTTGATCGCCCCCTATTTCGCCGCGCCCAATTTGCTCGCCGGGCGCGAGGTTTTGCCTGAGTTCGCCTTCGCGGGCACCGGGCCCACCCAAGCCGTGACGCAGGCCTTGGCGCGCGCGCTGACGGACCCCAATTGGCGCGCTGCTTGCCGCCGCGGTCTCAATGCTGCCGCAGAGCGCCTGGGAACAGCCGGCGCCAGTGCGCGCGCAGCCCGGGCGGCCTTGGACCTGCTGGCGGAACGAAGGCTAGGGCCCGCAGGCCGCCGTGCGGGACCGGTTCTAGGAGAAAAGGGCCCCCTGGAGTGAATACCTTCCACTTCCCTACGTAGGCTGCTGGCGTCCCATGCAAGCCCAAACCACCCGGCTCATGCTCCAAGCCAAGGGCGGCGACAAGGCAGCTTTCGACCAGTTGGTCGAAAGTCTGCGCGGCCAGGCGTTTCAAGTCGCACACAGCTTGGTGGGATCGCGGGAAGATGCGCTCGAGCTTTCCCAGGAAGCCTTCCTGAAGACCTACCGCGCGCGCGCGGATTTCCGCGAAGGCGAATCCTTCCTGCCCTGGTTCCACCGCATCCTGCGCAACACCTGCTACAGCTTCTTGCGCCAGCGCGGACGCTTGCGTGCGCGCGCGCTTTCGGATCTGGGTGGCAGCAGCCCCTCCGAGGACGACACGCAGTGGATCATCGAAGACGACGGCCCAGCACCCGATTGGGCCATGGAACAGGACGAACGCGCGCGCGCCTTCTGGCGTGGGTTTCGCTCGCTGTCCGGCGGTGATCGCGAGATTTTGGCACTGCGCCATTTCCAGGAGTTGCCCTACCAGGCCATCGCCCAGACGCTGGACATCCCGGTTGGTACCGTCATGTCGCGCCTGTTCCATGCGCGGCGGCGGTTGCGCGAAAGTCTGGGTCAAGAATTCCAAGAGTCGCCGCTCCCGGCGCCTTCGCAAACCACCCTACCCACGCGACATCGAACGCAAAGACGTGGCAACCAAGGGCCACATCCCCGTGCACGCTCATGAACTCCTCCGGCCTTGAAATCCAACCCGAGCCCAGCCGAGAAGAACTCATGGCCATGGCCTACGTCGACGGCGAACTTGTGCCGGAGCAACGACGCGAGTTCGAGCTGCTGCTGGCGCGGCGCGCGGACCTGACTTTGGCCGTGGCCCAGTTCGAACGCTTGGCGGTCATGGCGCGCCAGTGTGTCCCGCCGGAACCCTTGGATGCGCAGTGGCGCGCGCTCGACGCCGATCCCAGCCAGCGCGTGCTTCTGGGCCTGGGGCGCGCACTGATGGGACTGGGTCTGGCGGTCGGTTTGGTTTGGCTGGTGCTCGAACTGGCGCAGAGTTCCATCGCCCCCGTTTGCAAGCTCGCGCTGGGTTCGCTGGCGGTGGGCTTCGCACTGCTCGTAGTGGCATTCTTGCGCGCACGCGCGCGCCTCCGGGCCCTGGACCCGTACACGGACATCGAACGATGACTGGCGCGCTCGTACCGGGCTCCGACGTCCCGAATTGGGACCGCTCGATCCTCACGGCAACCATTGAAGCGATCCCCGGCCGTGAGGTGCTACGCGTCATCGGACTGGTGCGCGGCAGCACCGTGCGCGCCGCCGACTTGACCGACGATGTCAGGGCGTGGATGAAAAACCTCGTCGGCGGCGAAATCTCCGAGTACACCAAACTGCTGGCCGAGAGCCGCGAGCAAGCCCTCGACCGCATGCTGGCCCAAGCGAAAGCCCTAGGCGCCAACGCGGTGCTGGGCGTGCGCATCCAAAGCGACGAAATCGGCCAGGGCTGCGCCGAAATCTTGGCCTACGGAACCGCGGTCGTGCTGCGCTGACAAGCGCCTCGCGCGTACGTGCTGTACAGCTAAGCGAACAGACGCACTTCGTCCAAGGGCTTGCGCACCAGCGCGGGCACCTGGCAATCGCGGGCCGGATAGCCCACCGGAATGAGCACGAAGGCGCGCTCGTGGGCCGGCCGTTCGAGCACAGTTTGCAAGAAGCCCATGGGACTGGGTGTGTGGGTCAAGCTCGCTAGCCCTGCTTGGTGCAGCGCGCACAACAGAAAGCCCACGGCAATGCCGACCGATTCTTGCGTGTAGTAGTTGGCGACCTTGTGGCCATCTTCCAAGCCGTGGACGTGGCGAAATACGACGATCAAGGCCGGTGCCGCTTCCAAGAAGGGCTTGTGTTCGTCCACGCCCAACGGCCCCAGCGCGCGGCGCCACTCGGGGCTGATCTTCTCGCGCCAAAACACTTGCTCCTCTGCTTCGGCGGCTAGGCGAATGGCACGTTTCTTGGCCGCCGAAGTGACCACCACGAAGGTCCACGGCTGGCGATGTGCACCCGAGGGCGCGCTCGCTGCGGCCTGGATGCAGGCGTCGAGCACGCCGCTTGGAATCGGATCGCTGGAAAATTCGCGCACGCTGCGCCGGCCCTGGATGCACTCGCTCCATGCCCGTGCGCGAGCCTGCATGACCTCAGGCTCGAGGCGCGCGAATTCCAGCCGCTGGAAAAGGGGTTCACTGGACGGCTGGTTCATGCCTACAACCTTTCTGAAAGACCGCGCACGTGTTGGACTCGCCGGGGAGCCCACGGCAGTGGAAGCTCGCAGCATAACGGAGCAAGGCGTGCATGCCTTTTTCGGCCGGAAACTGAACCCGGCCGGGCTCCTAGCGTTGTAAAGCCTGCCGCAACCCTGGAAGGAACGTCGGATCCGTACCTGGATCCAACCCAAGTGGGATTCGAGTCCTTGCGGGGGCAATCCTAGAATGACCCCATGTTGCTCGATCTTTTTCTCGTCCTGTCGCCCGCGCTCGCCATCCCCCAAGCCGCGCCGCCGACCCCCTCAACTCCGCCCGCCGTCAGCCAACGCCAGCTCACGGCTCAGGATCTGGAACGCGAGCTGCGCGCCAGCGTGCGCTGGCTGCGGGGAGCGCAGAACGTGCTCGATGGCAGCTACGGCGAAGGTCATCTCGACACGGCCCACGCGTTGCTGGCATTGGCAGCAAGCCCCGATGGGTATCGAGCGGCCGACGGCCCGTTCGTGCGCCGGGCAGCGGAGTTCTTGCTCGCGCAGCAGGCCTCGGACGGATCCTTCCCGGCGCTCGAAGCCGGGCAGCAGGCGCACCGCGAATCCACGCTGCTGGCCGCGCGCGCTCTCTACGCCGTACAGAGCGAGCCCTTCGCCGCGGCAGCCAAGCGCGCTCTGACATATCTCGAGCTCAGCGACGCCAAGAGCCTGGAGTGGCCGACCTCGCAGCTACCCCTGGAACAAGCGCGCAGCTTGGCAGAGGGAACTCTCGCGGCGCGCAATCCGCAAGCGTACTGGGAGGGGCCGGCTGGTCGCGTGCGGACCAGCGCCCAAGCGATGCTCGAGCTATCGCGCTGCCTGAAGAGCTTGGCATCTGGACCTGCTGCGGCGCCGGCTGCGCCCGCGCTGACTCCGCTGGAAGCTTTCGAGCCCGCCAACCGCGAGCGCGCCAAAACCGCCCTAGAAAAAGGCGCGCACTTCTTGGCGCAGGCTTCCGACAACCAGGGACGCTTCGGCGCGCCGGGCAAACCGGATGCCGGCATCACAGCCATGTGCCTTTCGGCGCTGCTGTGCACGGCCCAGCCGCGCCCAGCCGAATTGCAGGCCAAACTCGATGCCGGCCTCACCTGGCTAGCAGGGCTGCAGCAAGCCGACGGCTCGATCCACGACGGCAAGCTCGCCAACTACATCACGTCGGCTTCGATCATGGCGCTGTCGCGGGCCGGTCGCGCGGAGTTCGAACCCGTCGTGGCCCGCGCGCGCGCATTCCTCGGCACCTTGCAAGCCGACGAGGATGAGGGCTACAGCGAGGGCGATTTGTACTACGGCGGCATCGGCTACGGCAGCACGGAACGACCGGATCTGTCGAATTTGCAAATGGCCCTGGAAGCGCTGGCCGTTTCCGGATCCAAGCCGGCGGATCCAGCCTTCGCCAAGGCGCTGCGCTACCTGCAGCGCTGCCAAAACCGCTCGGAGTCGAATGACATCGGTGCAGTCCTGGTGGCTTCCACGTCCGGCGCCGTGGCCAGCGGTAACGACGGCGGCAGCGGCTATGCGCCCGGGGATTCCAAGGCCGGATTCGCCGTGCTCGCCGACGGCACCAAGGTCCCGCGCTCGTACGGGTCGATGACTTATGCGCTGCTCAAGTGCTACGTCTTCGCCGGACTCACGCTCGAGGATCCGCGCCTCAAAGCTGCCTGGGATTGGTGCCAAGCCAACTACACGCTGGACCTCAATCCCGGTTTCGAAGCCACGGCCGATCCCAGCGCCTCGTACCAGGGCATGTTCTATTATCTGAGCACCATGGCTCGCGCGCTGGATGTGCTTGGCGTCGAGCAGGTGAAAACCAGCGACGGTATGCTCCACCCTTGGCGCGCAGAACTGAGCGGGCGTTTGGTGGCCATGCAGAGCAAGCTCGATGGTTCCTGGATCAACCACAACAGCCAGCGCTGGAACGAAGGCAATCCGTTGCTGGCAACGGCCTACGCCTTGATCGCTCTGGACGCGACGCTCCAAGGGCCTGCGCGTTGAGCCTGCCCACTGGGCCGAAATCATCGCAGCCTGCGCTCGAGCGCAGCCACCTTCCGCGCGTGGAGCGCTGGTTCGACGGCGGCCTGGAACGCCTGGTGCTGGCCATGGAAGGGCGGCGACTCGAGCTGGCGTCCAGTGGCGTCAGCCCCCTGGAGCTAATCGGGCTCGACACGGAACTCCTATCCGAGATACCGCGCGCAGCGCCGGCCTTTCTTCCTTCGGCGACTGCACGCCTGCTCACACCGCTGGATGCAAAGCAGGTGGGCAAGATCCTGGCCTTGGGCAAGAACTTCCATGCCCACGCCGCGGAATTCGGCGAGACCGCGCCGGAAAATCCGCTGTTCTTCAACAAGCTCCCCGAGACCATGGTCGCCAGCGGCGCGGCGGTGCGCGTCGCGCCCTGGTATGCGGCGCGCGTCGATCACGAGGCCGAACTCGCGGTGGTCATCCAGAAAGGGGGACGCGACATCCCCACCGAGCGCGCGCTGCGGCACGTCTTTGGCTATACGATCGCCAACGACCTTACGGCGCGCACGCTGCAGGGCGACGACCGCAAGCTGAAGCATCCGTGGTTCCGCGCCAAGAACATGGACGGCTTTTGCCCCATCGGACCTGGCATCGTCCCGGCAGCCTGCGTCGACCCATCGGCCCTGGCCCTTGGATGCAAGGTGCGCGCCAAAGGCCAAGACGAATGGACCGTGCGCCAAGCTGCCCACACTCGCGATCTGGTCGTCAGTGTGCCGCAAGCCATCGAGTGGCTGTCGCGGCACCTGACGTTGCACGCCGGCGACGTGATCTTGATGGGCACGCCCGCGGGTGTCGGTCCGCTCGAGGACGGAGACGAGGTCCAGTGTTGGATCGAGGGCTTTGGCGAACTGATCACGCGCATCGAGCGGCCGCCAGACTAAACAACAGGCCGGCGCCGCGCGGATCAAAGATTGAAACCGCCGCCCAACTCGAGGTTGGTGCCGGTGACATAGCTGGCGCGAGAGGAACACAGCCACTCCACCGCGTCGCACACTTCGTCCAGGCGCCCGGGCCGGCCCAGGGGAATCTGGCGCCACAAGTCTGGATCGCTGGTGTCGGAACTGGCGTGCTCGTGCGGGATGTGTCCGGGTGACACCATGTTGACGCGCACGCCGAACTCGGCCTCTTCCAGGGCAAGCGAGCGCGTCAGTACGAGCAAGGCGCTCTTGGCCGCGGCGTACGCGGCAGTGTGCTGGAACGCCCGCGGAGCATGCAAACCGGCGCTGCCGAAAAATACGACGCTGCCCTGACTTTGGCGCAGCAACGCGCGAAAGGCCGCGGCCATGTGCATGGAAGTGAACACGTTGCTGGCGAACATGCGCTCCAGATCCGCTGCGGAGGTCTCCCTCAATGGGGAGCGCACGTACTCGCCCACGGCGTGGACCACGTGGTCCACTCGGCCGTCGAGTTCCTTGACGCGCCGCGCCAAGTCCTCGGCCGCTTGGGCCTCGCTCAAGTCCGAGCGCACCACGCGCGGACCAAATTGGGCTGCCAGCGCGCCGCCACCTGGCGCCAGGCTGCGGCTGGCGATCCACACGCGCTGCCCTAGGCTCTGGAATCGCTGCGCTACGGCGAGTCCCAAGCCGCGCGCAGCACCTGTGACAACGATCACTTGGGATGGAGACGTTGACGCACCTTGCATGCGGGCAGTGTGCGCGGCAAGTTCGAGCCGCGCCAGCCCCGGCGGCAGTGCGCCTGTTGGGCGGTGGCTCTAGGCCCCCTAGGGGTCGAGGGTACCGATTCGTTCGGGCGGCCAGACCCGCACGTGGACGCGGCCTTGCACGTAGTCCTTGGCCACCTGTCCAAACTCGCGACTGTCGCAGGAGCGCGTGCGGTTGTCGCCCAGCACGAAGAAGTGCGCCGGTTTGACGCGCGTGGATACGCGCGCAAAGCGATCGGGCTCCTGCACGTAGGGCTCGTCTAAGAGCACACCGTTGATCCACACGTGGCCGTCCTCGAGCACGACCTCATCGCCGGGAAGGCCAATGATGCGCTTGATGTAGTCGACCGAAGGATCGAATGGATTCTTGAGCACGACAACATCGCCCCGCTCGGGTGGCTGCCCAAAGGGCCCGGCGCAGGGTTCGATCAGAATGCGGTCGCCGTCGTGAATGCCGGGCACCATCGAGCTGCCGCGCACGACCGACAAGTGGAACGCGAACACGTATACCAGGCAGGCGGCGGTGGCTAGGAGCACTGTCTGGAGGCGCCGTTTGGGCGGCTCTTGCGCCACCATCTGGCGCGGACACTGCGCCAGGCTGCACGAGGCCAACTCGGATGCCGGCTCCGGGTTGCTCACTTGCAGCAGGCTGCCCGGGCCGATGCGCGCGCTCGCCGCTTCGCGCTGGGGAAGCGCAGCGGGAATCTCGGTGTCGACTCGCCCGGTATCGGGGTGGATTTGCTCCAAGGACAGGCCCTCACCGTAGGTATCGGCTCGAAGGACCCATCGGGCTTGAGATTCCCCCTGCTCGTGGCGCACGGCCGGCCGTTGGGCTTTTTTCGCCTCCCCCACCCGGCTAGGCTCACCAGCCATGGCGACACGATCCGATTCGCCCCAATGGGCAAAGACGCCTTGGCTGCGGCGCCAATTCCTGGCCCAAGCCTGGGGCCTGACGGCGCTGGGCGCCGGCGGCCTTGGCGCCTGCTCGAGCGCGGGTCGCTCCGGTTCCGGCGCTGCCTCGGCCAAAGGGGAGAAGCCGGAGCGCTCCCAAGACTGGCTAGCTGGGCTCGCCGACCAACGCGAAAGCGTCCAACCGATTGCGCCTTGCGAGCGCGCGGATCGACGCGCGCGCGCGGGCAAGCTCATGGTCGAACTGGGATTGGATGCGTTTGCCTGCGAAGGCGGAGCCACCATGACCTACCTGACCGGTGTCAGCTGGGGTCACAGCGAGCGCCCGTTCTTGCTGGTCTTACTCGCCGACGGCAACCTTTTCTGGTTGTGCCCAGCCTTTGAAGGCCCCAAGGCCCAGCTGGCCCTTGCGCGCGCCGGGCTAGGCGATTCTTTGGCCCAAAATGTCCGCACCTGGGACGAACACGAGTACGCCTTTGCGCCCCTGGCGAGCGCGCTCAACGAGCACCGTGTCTTACGACTGGGCCTCGATCCCGCCTCGCGCCTGTTCCTGCGGGACAACCTTGCCGCGCAAAGTCCCGCGCTGCAGCTTTCGAGCGCCGACGAGTTCGTGCGCCGATTGCGCTCGATCAAGGATGCGCATGAGCTCCAATTGCTGCGCCGCGCCAACGAGCTGACCCAGCAGGCGCTGGCAGCGGTGGCGACGCAAGTCCGCGTGGGACAAACGGGCGCCGAAATCGCGGAGCTTGCACACCAGGCCCAGCGGAAGTTGGGCCTAGAGCGCACCTGGGTTCTGGCCTTGATCGGTCCCGCCGCCGCTTACCCGCATGGCGACGACCCCGCCCGCCGCCTGGAACGAGATCAATTCCTACTGATCGATACCGGCGGAAGCCTGCATGGCTACCAAAGCGACCAAACGCGCACCTGGATCGGCCAGGGCAGCGCAGGCGTTTTCGAGAGCCGCGTTTGGAACGCCGTGCGCGACGCCCAAAAGCGCGCTTTCGACAGCATTCGGCCGGGCGTGGCCTGCAAGACCATCGACCAAGTAGCACGCGCGTTCATCGAAGCCGCCGGATTCGGCTCCGGCTATGCGGCCCTGACCCACCGCCTGGGTCACGGCATCGGGCTGGAAGGTCACGAGGATCCGTACTTCGACGGCGGCAGCGATGTACTCCTACAGCCGGGCATGACGCTCTCCGACGAACCGGGCGTCTACATGATCGACCGCCTGGGAGTGCGCTTGGAAGACATCGTGGTCGTCACGCAGCAGGGCGCCGACCATTTCGGTCAGTGGCAACCCTCCGCCTTGTCCGTCTCCTGAGCTTTTTAGGACCTTGGTGCAATCGAGCCCTCCCAAGCGCCGTCACGTCTGGTTTCCGGCGCGCGCCTCGCTGCTGGTTGCGCTCAAGGAGCTGCGCACGAGCTTGCGCGACAAGAACACGGTGCTGTATTCCGTGATCTTGCCGCTGTGCATGTATCCGGTGCTCTTCTGGGCCATGATCCAAGTGGCCTTGGTCGTCCAAGGGCGGCGCGAGCAAACAACTGCGCGACTGCACGTCGTGGCCTCGAACTCCGTCCTGTTGCCCGCTGGGCTGGAGCAGCGCTTGGTCGGACACGTGGAAAACCACGGCGACGAGGCGCCCTTGGAAGTCGAGCTTTCGCGTCTGGATCTGGAGCCCGCGCAAGCGCAGCAGCAGGCGCGCGACGTGTTGGCCGAACCGAGCGAGCAAGCAGCGTTGCGCGGCGATGCGTTCCTGTGGCTCGGGGGCGATGCGGAAAGCGGCCAGCTGTTCTTCGAGTCGACGCGCCAGCGCTCGCGCATGGCAAAACAGCGCACGCAGGAGCGTTTGGATGACTTCGTCGAGCGACTGCGCGAGAAGGCGCTGGTCGCTAATCAATCGTCTTTGGAGCCACTCCACCCATTCGAGCGGCTCGACGTCGACGTAGCGCCCGGCCGGGACAAGCTGGCCTACTTGCTGTCGTTCATTCTGCCCATGCTGCTGGTGACGATGTGCGTCCTGGGCGCGTTCTTCCCGGCGGTCGATTTGACGGCCGGCGAACGCGAACGCAATACCGAAGAGACCACCATGCTCTTGCCCGCGCCGCGCTACGCAGTGCACCAAGGCAAGATCTTGGCCGTGTGCATCACCGCCGTGATCGCGACCGGGTGCAATCTGCTGGCGCTGGGACTTTCAGCCTCGCACCTGATCTCCATGCTCGGCGCCGGCATCGGTGGCGGCCTCTCGGGCGTGCCCACCATGGCGCTCTTGTCCGTGACGCCCTTGGCGGTGCTGTTTGCCTTTTTCGTCGCCGCCGTCCTGACTGGTGTGGCTTCGTTCGCGCGCACGTTCAAAGAAGGCCAAGCGCTGCTGGGACCGGCCCAGCTGCTGTTCATCCTGCCGGCCATGATCGGAGTCGTACCAGGCATTGAATTGTCGCTCAAGACGGCCTGCATTCCGGTGGTCAACGTGGTGCTGGCCTTTCGCGGCTTGCTGCAAGGCAAGATCCTGCCGATGGCGTATGTCGTGACGGTCTTGTCATTGCTGCTTTTTGCCATCCTCTCCATTCGCGCCAGCGTTTGGCTCTTGTCGCGGGAAAAACGTCCCGCGCGTGCTCGGATGCGTTTCTTCTCTCGCCGCGCTTCTGGTCCTCCTACCCCGCAGATCGGTGCATGAATACCTCCACGGCTCCCGAGCGCGGATCGCCGCCCACGCCCGCCATACAGGCCAAGGCGTTGCGCAAGGTCTACAAAGATTCCGAACGCGGCACGGTCGAAGCCTTGCGCGAACTCGACCTGGAGTGCGGCTACGGCGAGATTTTCGGCCTGCTCGGCCCCAATGGCGCGGGCAAGAGCACCACGCTGCGCATCTTGGCCACGATCTTGGCGCCTACTTCGGGCAGCGCTTGTGTGGACGGCATCGACGTCGGCCAAGACCCGCTGGAAGTGCGACGGCGCCTGGGCTATCTGTCCGCCAGTACGGGTCTGTATCCGCGCCTGACTGCCCGCGAGACCCTGGAATACTTCGGCAAGATGCATGGACTGCAAGGCGAAGCGCTGCGGTCGCGCGTCGAAGACTTGCTGCGTTCGTTTGCGATCGAGTCCTACCAGCACGGCCTGTGCGGCGGCTTGTCCACGGGCCAAAAGCAGCGCGTGTCGATCGCTCGAGCGGTGCTGCACGAACCCAAGGTCCTGATCCTGGACGAACCCACCACGGGCCTGGACATCTTGTCTTCCAGCGCCATGATCGACTTCGTCGAGTCCTGTCGCGGCCAAGGTCGTTGCGTGCTGTTCAGCACGCACATCCTGTCGGAAGCCGAGCGCCTGTGCGACCGCATCGGCGTGATCCACCAGGGCCGTTTGCTAGCTGTCGGCACGCTGGCCGAATTGCGCGAGCGCACGGGCAAGCACTGGCTCGAAGACGTTTTCAAGACCCTAGTGGGAGCTTAGCCGCGTGGCGACTTCGAGAGCCAAGCCGGCTGTTGCCGGAACACGCACGCTGGGCCTAGCGCTAGTGATCCTGTGCGGCGAATTGCGCGGCCTCTTGCGCGACAGGCGCGCCTTGTTCGCGGGGGTGATTCTGCCCGTGCTGCTGTACCCGTTGATGTTCTTGCTCAACGGCAAATTGGAGCAAGTCGCGCGCTCGAACATGGCCGAGCGCGAAGTGCAGATCGCTTGCGATTTCACGCGCCTGGAACCGGGGCTGGCCGAGGAACTCACAAACCGCCTGCAAGCCTTGCCGGCCACCGAGATCACGACCCTGGACGCCTCGTTCTGGTACGCGAACGAATTGGCGCTGCACGAGGGCCGCCAAGACGCCGTCGATGCGGAGCTGCGCGAGGCGCGCCTGCTCTTGGCGCGCGGTCCCAGTGTGCTCTTGATCGGGGGGCCGCATCCGATTTTGCCGGCGCGTCCGCTGCTACGGATGTGCCATTCCAAGTCGGACGAAGCATCGGGCGAAGCCCAAGCGCGCGTCGAATCCCTGCTTACGACTTTGCGCGAGGAACTGCGCGATCAGCGCCTGGCCGTGGCCCTCGGCGCACAGGATCCTGGGCGCTGGCTCTTGCCTAGCATCGTCGACGTTGCGGACCCCAGCGCCACCAAGGGCGCCGCCTTGGGGCGACTGTTGCCGGTGATCGCCATCTTGGCCGTGCTCTCCGCCGGCGCCTACGCGGCACTGTCGAGCTTTGCCGGCGAACGCGAGGCCCAGACACTGGAGACGCTGTTGGTGCAGCCGGTGCCGGCGCGCGCCATCGTCGCCGGCAAGTACGCCGCAGTTGCCTTGCTGGCACTGTGTGCCGTGATCGGAAACTTGGCCAGCTTCCAAGTCACTGTCAGTCTGGGATGGTTGTCGCTGCCCGGGCTCGATCCGGCCGCCGCCGCGGACGCGCGGCTGGATTGGCTGCGCATCGCCTTGGCGCTCCTGGCGGTGGTTCCTGCCACGTTGTTGATTTGCGCTCTGCTGGTGCTGGTTTCCGCGCGCGCGCGCACGTTTCGCGAAGGGCAACAGCTGCTCTTTCCATTGACCATGGCGTGCGTGATCCCGGCCGGTCTGGCCGGCAGCACGGATGTTGCTTTGGACACGTGGACAGCCTGCGTGCCCGTGTTCGGAGCCAGTTTGGCCCTGCGCGACGCCATGCGCGGCACGCTGGCCCAAGGTCCATTGGCGCTGTGCTCCCTCGCGCACGTCGGCTGGACGCTGCTGTGCATGCGCTCCATGCCGGGCACCATCGACGCCGAGCGCATTTTCGCAACATCCTCCAGCGAAGAAGAGCAGACCCAGCGCCAAGTGCAATCGCGCGCCGCGCTCATGTGGGGCCTGACGGGCGTGATCGCCACCTACATGTTGCGCGACTGGCTGCAGTCGCTCTCGCCCGTCGGCGGATTGCTGATCACGTTGCTCTTGATCTTGCCGGCGCTGGCGCTGTTTTGCGCGCGGGGCGTGGCGAAGCGGGCCAAGGAACGTGTGGTCCAAGTGCTGGGCCTGGTGCGCTGCGCTCCGGGCGCCGTGCTCGGCGCGCTGATGCTCGCACCGGGACTTGCGCTTGTCATGCGCGAGTGGATCCATTGGCAACAGCGCCTTCTTCCCATGCCGACGCGCGCGCTCGAACAGGGAACGGGCCTGGAGTTCTTGATGGAGCTTTCGCTGCCCGCCTTGTTGGCGCTGGTGGCGCTGGCGCCCGCGATCGGCGAAGAACTCTTCTTCCGCGGAGCGGTGCTATCCGGTTTGCGAAGAGACCACAGACCGCTCAAGGCCTTGCTCGTGCAGGCGGCCTTGTTCGCGGCAGCCCACGCTTCGATCTACCGCTTCCTACCGACCCTGGCCGTCGGACTCTTGGCTGGCACGCTGCGCCTGGGTTCGAAGAGCCTGTGGCCGGCAATGGCTCTGCACGCAGCCTACAATGGCTGGGTGGTCAGCACCGAGCGCTTTGAGGTCCTGAGAGACCCCGCCTGGGCCGCCTTGACCTTGCCGGGACTCTTGATCCTGTGGGCTGTCTGGGAACGCCGTCCCGCGGCGAGCGCAGCGCTGCCAGTCGCCTAGACTTCGCGCCGCGGCTTCTTGTTGCGCCCCTTGGCCAAAATCTTGCCTGAGTTCATTCCCATGCGCTTGACGCGCCGGCGACCGCGTGTGGGGCCGCCATTCTTGTAGCGTGAGTTGGCCATGGGCCCCTTTGTACCCGCGCTGGCACGGCCCGGGCAAGACCCGGGGGCTTTTCTTGGGGCCGCAGCCAGGCCCGTGCGGCCCCTTGTGGCCCTCGGCCGGCTGGCCTTTACGCGGGCGGCGATCCCGTGCGAGGAAGGCGTCTTCGCTTGAGCAAAGACAATCCCTTGAGCAAGAGCACGGTGGCTCCGGCTTCATCGAGATTTCCGACCAGCGGCAAGACGTCCGGAATCAGATCCAAGCCCAACGTGAGATTCATCAGATACAGCGCGCTGAAGACCACGCAGCAAAGGGCCATGAAGCGCACGAACAACCCGGGTTTGGCTTCCCCCGCTTGCTGACTGACGATGTCGAGTTCCTTGCGCGATTCCAAGAATGGATGTCCTAGGCCGTGTGTACCGCGCGGAGAGCCTTTGATTCACGGCGCGAAGATCGCAAGCGCACTTCGATCCTCGCTCCGGGAATGTCCTTGGGCAACTTGTCGATCATGCGCGACAGGGCCCACTCGACGATCATGCGCGCGCGCGGCGCGACATCGGGTGCCGCAGTTCCCGCAGACAGTTTGGGCACTTGCAGGGCGCGATCGCCGACCAAGGAACCCGTGCCCAATAACGCTGGCGGGCCCAGCAACACGACCACGGTCAGGTCCTCGCGTGTGACCATCGAAGGACTAAGTTGCGCTAGGTTTACCCCCCACACCTGGCATACCTCGCCCGCGTCATCCACCGCTGCTTGGTGCGTCACCAGCCACGGTTGCTGGGCGGAGAAGCGCAGTTGCTCGAGGCGTTGGCAGATCAACGGCGCGCAGTACTCGAGCCAGACGTCCAGGCGCTGCCCTGGATCGACGGGCAAGTTTTCCTTGGCATGCTTGGCGCGCTCGATCAAGCCGGGCGCCTTCCAATGGTAGTACAAGCTCGTGCTGCCCATGCCAACGGCCACCAAGATCAACAACAACACGAGCCCGTTTACCTCGAGGGCGCCGCGTCGGTGGTCGGCAAGAGCTGCTTGGATGGGAACGCGCATGTCCGTGGAGATGGCGCTCATATTGGACTCCCCGGACGATTGGTTCCAGCGCGAGCCACGGCGGCCGGCCCCACACCGCCCCCCTGCCGTGCCAAGGTTGCTTGCGGTTCGCGCCGCCGGAGCTAGGTTCTAGCCAGCCATGGAACGCCGAATCTTCGTCGGGGACATTCAGGGTTGTCGCGCGGAGCTCGAAGCGCTGCTCGAGGCCGTGGGCTTCGACTCGGCAGTCGACGGCCTGTTTCCGGTCGGAGATCTGGTCAACCGCGGACCCGATTCTTTGGGAGTGCTGCGTCTCTTGCACGAGCTCGATGCGAGTCCGGTGCTGGGCAACCATGACGTGCATCTCTTGCGCGTGGCCAAGGGCCTGCGCGCGCTGCGCTCCGCCGACACGCTGGAGCCTGTACTGGCAGCGCCGGATCGCGAAGTGCTCATGGCTTGGCTTGGCAAGCAGCCGTTCCTGCGCAGTTTCCCGGACTTGTGGATGGTGCACGCAGCTCTGCATCCGACGTGGCGCGATCCGGAGCGCAAGCTCACCGGGCTGGATCCCTTGCAGGCCGATCCACGGATCGAGTTTTGCACGCGCGCTCGTGCTTGCACGCCGGACGGGACGCGGCCGCCCACGGACGATGCGCCGCTCCACGCCCCCTTCGCGCCCTGGTACGAGCACTATTTCGCGGCTTATCCGAGCGCTCGGCGCGTCGTCTACGGCCACTGGGCGCACGCTGGATTGGTGCGCGGCGCGCGCTGGCTGGGACTGGACTCGGGCTGCGTTTGGGGCGGAGCACTCAGTGCTTGGATCGCCGAAGAGGATCGCGTGGTGCAAGTCAAAGCGCTGCGCGCCTGGGCGACCTTCGACTGACGTTTCGCGCTAGCCTGCCGGCTCGAACTGGAAAATGCGCCGCGTCAAGTTGTTCTCGATGCGCCCCGCCGGGTCGAGCCTGCGCTTGAGCTCGGCGAATGCAGTGCGTTGCTTGGCAGGTAGGTAGCGCTGGTAGTCGCGCGCTCCAAGGACCAGGTCCTTGGCGAAATAGAAGCGCCCGCCTGCGCCGATCACGACTTCGGTCAACTCCTGGCACAGCTCCCACAGTTTGGCGCGCGTGGCAGGCGCTACTTTGAAATCTAGGGCCAAACTCCAGCCATCGACGGCATGAGTAAGCCAGAAAGGATCAGGGCGATGGCGCTTGAGCACGCCAAGAAACGGCTCCATGCCTCGGCGCTGGCAACGCGCGATGAGCTCCTGGAATACGTCCTTGGCTCGAGCGGCCGGCACGAACGGCTGGTACTGGATCAAGCCGCGCTCGCCGGGTTCTCGCCCGTAGGCCCATTTCCAATTGGGGACGTAGTCCAAGAGAAATGCAAAGCCCGCATGAGATTGCAGCACGCCTGCGTGCATGCCTTCCAGTCGCCCGGCCACGTATTTGGCTTGGTTGATCGCGCGCATGCCGGCACGCGTGTTGAACAGGCGCAAGACGCGCCACACCTCGCCCTTGGGAAACACGCCCATGATGTTCGCCGGTAGCTCCTGATGCGCGACGCGCATGGAGCTCTCGGGATTGGGGTCTTCACCCGGGTGCAAGTAATGAGCTTGGTGGATCAGGCCGCGGCCGACAGCGTCATGTTTGGAAAAGCAATCCACCCAGCCTACGAGGTAGTCGCTGGCGTGCTTCTGCTCTTCGATCATGCGCATCATCTCGCCCAAATTGCGGCAAGAAATACCGTGCACGCGCAAGTTGCCCGAATAGATCCGCTTGGTGTCGAGCACGATGCGGGTGAAAGCCCCCAATTGGCCGAAGCCGCCGATGGCCGCGTGGAATACGTCGCTGTTGCGCGAGCGGTCGCAGGTCAAACGCTCGCCCGTGGGAGTGAGAAAATCGAACTCCGCCGTGGCGTCGCCGATGGTGCCCACCGCAAAGTTGTTCTTGCCGTGGATGTTGGCCGCCAAGGCTCCGCTGAGGGTCGGGAACATGGTGCCCGAGACGACGCGCGGCCAATAGCCGCGCGGCAGCAGGAACTTCCACAGTTGTTCGATGGTGACGCCAGGCTCGACCTCGACGCGACCGCTGGATGGGTCGAAGGCCAGGATGCGATTCATGCGCGAGCAGTCGATGACTGGGCCGCGTGTGTTCACGCTGGCGTCGCCATAGCTGTTGCCGCCGCCGCGCAGGCCCACGCGCACGTCCGAGCGTTCGACGTGCGCGAAACAGGCCGCAAACTCCTCCACGTTGCGCGGCCGAAGCACGCTGGCGTGACCGCCGACGGCCATACCCCAGCCCTCGACGTACTCGAAGGCGCGCGACCCCAAAGTGGAAGATGCCGCGGTAGCCAAATCAGAAACTCAGGCGCCGGAACAGGAACGACGGAATCGAGCGCAAGACCAGGCCGACGATGGCCCAGCGGCGCAGCACCCAGCGCGTATTTCGGCGCTGCATGGCCGCGGTCAAGATCGCGCGCGCGGCGTCGTCGGCCGATACCATCCAGAAAGTTTTCTTGCCTTCGGTCATGACCGTCTCGACGTAGCCCGGTTTGATCGTGCACACGTGCACCCGAAACTCGGCCAAGCGATTGCGCAACGCTTCCAAGTAGTGGTTCATGGCTGCCTTGGTCGTGCCGTACACGGGCGCCGGCTTGCGTCCGCGTTCCCCGGCGATCGAGGAAATGCCCACGATCGTTCCGCGGCGTTGCGTGCGAAATAGGCCTGTGACCACGTTGCACCAAGCGATGCAGCCGCCCAAATTGATGGCTAGCATCTCCAGATCCTTGCTGGTGTCGAATTCCATCGGCCCGACTTCGCTCATGATGCCGGCGGCGTAGATCAACAGATCCGGGGGGCCCAATTCGAGCGCGATGCGTTCGAAGAGCGCGGGCACGGCCTGGGTGTCGCGCACATCGTGCTCCACGGTGAGAACGCGCGCTTTGGTCCCCTGGCACGTCTTGGCGAGTTTCGCCAGTTCGCCCGAACGTCGCGCCAAGGCGGCGACCGGCACGCCCGCGGCAGCAAGTTGCTGCACGAGGCGCGCTCCGATGCCGGAACTCGCCCCAACGACGATGGCGGCCTTCCAGGGGTAACTCGCCAAGGCCGGCGCGCCGGCGGATGCATGTTGGGTCGTAGACACGGGACTAGTGTGGAACTCCTATCCGGGGACACTCAAGGGAAGCGCGCCATTGTTTCGGCAGATGCACGCGCTGTCCATGAACCAGGACCCAGGACGCCGCGCGCGCGCTGGCACGGCCTTACCCTCGAGCGCGTTCCCTTGGAGCTGCGCGAGCTGGTTTGCTCTAATGAGCCACTCGCGGCCGCTATTGGCCCCCATTTTCTTGCCCAGGGATCGCTATGAAGCATGGTGTACGTCAGGAGCGGGTCCGCGGAAAGGCTGCCGGCTTGCTGATTGGTTTGGTGGTCCTTGCCCTGGCCGCAGCGTGGTTCGTGCGCGGAAGGATCCGCTCCCAAACAGCCTTTCCCGGCAGCGGATCCGCCGTGACCAAGCACGACAAGCCGTCCGGGACACAACCGAACGCTCCAGCCGATCCTGAAAGCGACATCCTGCGTGAACGCGTGGCGGCCCTGTACGCCCAAGGCGCCACGGGTGCGGCCCTCGATGCCTTGAAGCCGCTGCTCGATCGTCCGCAGCCTGCGGCCGTCGATTTGGTGTCCGCCGCATCCATTCGCTTGCAGAAGATGGCGGACTTGGAAGGTGCACGCGCGTTGCTGCAGCGCGCCGCAAGAATCAGCCCCAACGATGCGCGCGTGGAATTCAACTTGGGACAATGCGATTTTGCCGAAGGCAATTTCCAAGCCGCGGCGGAGCACCTTCGGCGCGTGCTCGAGGCCGAGCCCGACGATCTGCCCACGAAACTGGCCCTGGCCGAGTGCTTGGAGCTGCTGGAGAAACCGCTCGAGGCCGAGGCTCTGTACCGCGAAGTGTTGGCACGCGGGGTCGATTTCGGCGGCAGTTGGTACAAGATCGCGCTGTACCGATTGTCGCGCTTTGCTTTCGAAGACCCGGCGCGTGCAGCGGAAGCCGAACGCTTGATCCAGGAGCACGATTTGCTCGAAGAGCGCGGCGTTGTCACGCCCAATGCAAGCGATGTGCAGCGCGGCAACTTGGGCCAAGTTGCGCGTCCAGCGCCGCGCGGTC
>JAKFYL010000136.1:0-8917 GCA_021730845.1 Planctomycetota bacterium
CAAAGGTCTTGAGCCTGGCACCGAAGACCGGGGAATTGAGCCTGGTACCGTACCGACAGGTACCGTACCGACAGGTACCGGACCGACAGGTACCGGACCGACAGGTACCGGACCGACTGGTACCGGACCGACTGGTACCGGACCCACTCGCATCGCCTCCATTGTGCTAGAGGGGTTCGCTCCTGCGTAGCGCGTACACTGTGCGATCCATGGAAGTGGATCTGCGATTGCTCTGCGATTGGATCGAAATTCCGTCGGTCACGGGCACCGAGGGCGACTATGCGGATGCCGTAGCTCGCGCGTTGACCGGACGCGGGTTTGCGGTGGAGCGCCAGGACGTGGCGCCTGGGCGATACAACTTGCTCGCGCGCCTAGGTATGCCGCGGGTGGTGTTCTGCACGCACTTGGACACCGTTCCTCCTTGGTACGGATCGCGGGAAGATGCCGACTACGTGTACGGTCGCGGTTCCTGCGACGCCAAAGGGCCGCTGGTCTCGATGCTCGCCGCTGCGTGCGCGCTGCGAGACAGCGGCGAAGACCGCATCGGGTTTCTGCTTACCGTGGGGGAGGAACTCGACTCGGCAGGGGCGGCTCTGGCCAACGCCGCCTTGGCCGAGCCCTGGCATCCCAGCTACACGATCGTTGGCGAGCCGACCGAGAACACCTTCGTGCGCAGCCACAAGGGCGTCTTCAAGGGCCAGCTCTTGGCTCACGGCGTCGCAGGACATAGTTCGCAAGCTGTCGGTCCCTCGGCCATTCACGAGCTCGCTAGTTCGATCCACAATCTCCTGCGCCAACCTTGGGGCGAGAATGATCGCCTAGGCAAGGGGTCGCTCAACGTCGGCCTGATCGAAGGCGGTGTGGCGCCCAATGTCGTCGCCGACCGGGCGCAGGCCAGTTTGTTGGCGCGCATCGTGGAGCCTGTCGATGTCGTGGAGTCGCGCATTCGGGCCGCGCTATCGCCCCACGTCGAACTCTTGGCCCACGGACCGTGCTACGCCGGGATCGAGTTCCACGTTCCCGCGGGCAAACAGTCGATCCAAGTCGCGTTCGGGACGGACGCGCCGCACATGCCGCGCTGGGGCAAGAAACTGCTGTATGGACCAGGGCGGATCTTGGACGCCCACACCGACCACGAGTGCGTGAGCAAGAGTTCCCTGAGTCAGGCCGCGCAAGACTACGCGCGCACCGCGCAAGAGTTGCTGGCAGGCATGAACCGCGAAATGACCGCCGGGAGTGCACGGTGAGCGCCGCCCCGGTGCAAGCATCCTTGCGCGGAGCCGAGTTGCTCGCCGCTCTCGAGTCCGGTGCCTTGCGCGTGGCCGAGCCGCGCCCCGATGGCACCTGGCACGTCAACGCTTGGATCAAGCAGGCCATCCTCGATCTCTTTCGCGCCTGCGAGGTGGTCGCCATGGGCTCGGCCGGCGTGCGCGAAATGTTCCCCTTCGTGGACAAGGCCTTGCTTCCACCGCGGCAGTTCTCGGCCCAAGATGGCGTGCGCTTGGTGCCCGGAGGCTCTTCGGTACGCCGCGGGGCGCACCTTGCGCGCGGCGTGATTTGCATGCCGCCGATGTACGTCAACGTGGGGGCTTTCGTCGGCGAAGGCACATTGATCGACAGCCATGCACTCGTGGGTTCTTGCGCGCAGATCGGCGCGCGCGTGCACCTTTCCGCCGGCTCCCAAATCGGGGGCGTGCTCGAACCGGTGGGCGCGCGCCCGGTGATCATCGAGGACGACGTGTTCGTAGGCGGCAATTGCGGCATCTACGAGGGCGTGCTCGTGCGCCGCGCGGCCGTGCTCGCTGCGGGGGTCGTGCTCACGGGCAGCACGCGGGTGTTCGACTTGGTGCAGGGACGTGAAATCAGTGCCTCGGCCGGCACGCCGCTGGAAGTTCCCGAGCGCGCCGTGGTTGTTCCCGGCTCGCGCCCCGCTTCAGGGGAATTCGCCCGCGAACTCGGTCTGCAAGTAGCTTGTGCCCTAGTGGTCAAGTACCGCGACGAAGGAACCAGCCGCGCCACGGCCCTGGAATCGGCGCTGCGCTAGCAGCTTTTTCCCAGCGCCTGCCTGACTTGGCGGGCGGCGCGACCGGCCGGCGAGGCGAGAAAGCGGGCGAGCGAGTAAAGTGGCGTGAGCCATGAACCAACCGCGCTCCCTCTCCCGTCGTGTGGCCGCCCTGTGCGCGGCTTTCTTGCTACTCGTGCAGCCGGCGCTTTCGACCTGGTCGATCGTGGTGGTCAACACCAAGACCGGCGAAGTCTGCGTGGGCACGGCCACCTGCTTGGTGGGAGTCGACATCCAACGCGTCGTGCCGGTCATCGTGCCGGGCAAGGGCGCGGGCGCGTCCCAGTCGCTGATCGACAGCACCGCGATCAATCGCAGCATCATGCGCCGCGGTCTGCTCGAGGGCTGGACCCCTGCCCAGATCTTGGCCCAGCTCCAGACGCTGGGGAGTTTCCAAGCGCGCCAATTCGGCATCGTCGATTTCCAAAACACCCCGGTGACCTTCACCGGAAACAACGCCGGTGCCGCCAAGGGCGGCGTGTTCGGAGTCGTCGGTGATTTGCGCTACGCCATCCAAGGCAACGTGCTGACCGGCCCCGAAGTCTGGCTGGCTGCGGAACATCGACTGCTGAACAGCAGCGGCGACCTGGGCGAGCGCGTCATGGGGGCCATGCACGCCGCGCGCGCTTTTGGCGGCGACGGACGCTGCTCCTGCAATCAGAGCGCTCCGACCAGCTGCGGCGCACCGCCCCCGAGTTTCACCAAGAGCGCCCACACGGCCACGGTCGTGATCGCGCGCATCGGAGACGAACTGGGCTTTTGCAACACGCCGCTGGGCTGTGCCAACGGCGCCTACTACTTGGATTTGAATTTCGCCGGCCAAGTCGGCGATCCCGATCCCGTACTCGTGCTGCAGCAGCAATACGATTTTTGGCGCTCCCAACAAGTCGGCCGCCCCGACCAAATCTACTCGCAGGTGACGAGTTCGGCGACTTCGATTCCCGCCGACGGCCAGTCCTCGGCCGTGATCACCGTGAAGCTCGCCGACATCGACAACCAAGTTCTCACCCATGGCGGCTACAAGCTGGTCGTGGAAGACATCACAGGCGCGCCGTCCTCAGCCCAAGTGACGGAAGTCTTGGACCTGGGCAACGGCACGTACACGGTGAAACTTACCGCAACCACGACGCCAGGCACCGACAAGTGGCGCCTGACCATACGCGACTGGCTGGGCCCGGTCGTCTTGCAGCCAGACACGCAGTTGCAAGTCGGGCCTTAAAGCGGAACGCGCGCGCAGGCCCGCGCTTCGGAGCTTCAGGCCGCTCAGCGTGCTTCCAGCACTTCCGCTAGCCACGGGCGTAGGTTTTCGGTGCACGTTGCCGGGGCCAGGAATTCCTTGAATCCAGCGCCCCAAATGGCGGCCGCCCACTGGCGCATGTCTGTCAGCGCCTGGGCCGGATCCAGCTTGGCGTCCAGCCCGTACACGGAGCTGCTTGGGCCATGAGCAAACCCCAAGTGTGGCACCAAGGCCGCGGCCACGTGCGCACGCCGTGCGCTTGGTTCACACAAGAAAGCGCAGCTCTGCACGAAGACAGCGCGGAAATTTCCGGGCGCGCGCAGGGCCAAGTCAAACGCCACCAATCCGCCTTGACCTTCGCCAACCAGGATCGCTCGCCCGGGATCGACACCGTGAGCGTGCATGGCGCGCTGAACCTGGGTCAGGATGGAGCGTTCGACCGTCCAGGGTTGTTCGACGAAAGTCGCCAGGTCCGAGAACCAAGCTAGACCCAGTTCGGGCGTTGCGCCCTGGGGCACCGTCGCGGAAGGCGCGATCAGCACGCACCCCAGCTCGCCTGCCAGCGCGCGCCAGGGGCCCGAAGCTACGTCGAGTTTGGTTGCTCCCAGGTCGTGCAGCACGACCAGTGCTGCTGGAGCGCCAGCAGAAGCAGCGCCGGTAGGAACCACGACTTCTGGATAGTCCACGAACTCGGCCATGCGCTGGCCGTCGCTCGCCAAGGCATCGACGAAATTCTTCCAGCGTTTTTCGCCGCGCAAACCAGCCAAGTCCGAGTCCCGCTCCAAGAGCTCGAATTGGCGCGCGGCGAAACCCCAGCCCCACGACACGGCGCGCTCCAGCCAGGCGAAGGCCGCATCCGTAGTGCCCGCGAGCGCGTGGCTGCAGGCCAAATTGTAGGCGCACACGCCCTCGCGCGGCTTGAGCGCCAAGCACAGTTCGAATTGCTGTTGGGCCGTCGTCAAGTCGCGCGTTTGCAAGGCCGTGATACCGCGCTGAAAGTGATCGGCATAGCTCGCTTTCCACTCGGCGTCCAGCGCCAAACTAGGCAGCAGAGCCGCCGGCGCGGCTTGGGTGGCAGCGCGTTCCAAGGCCTGTGCCCGCAGGGCACTCCGTGGGCTTTCGCCAAGGGTCGAAGGCTTGAGCAGCGCGGCCATTTCGCGCCAACCTCGAGCCAGCGCCAAGGGATCCGGCAACCAGGCGCGTTGCTCGATGTCCAGCGCACGCTCGAAATCCGCGCGCGCTTGGGACTCTTCCCCGCGAGCCGCACGCAAACGCCCGCGCTCCTTGAGCGCCCGCGCGAGTTCCTGCGGCAAGGCTGCGGGTTCGGCGGAAAGCATCTGCACCGCATGGTCCAGATGTTCCCGGGCGCCCGCCGGTTCCTGCTGCAGGAGCAGCGCGCGCGCGAGTGTCAAATGGGCGCGTGCCCCGGAAGTCGGTTCGCCGCTCGCACTCGCTTGCGTCTCGCGCAGTGCGCGCTCGCACAACGCGCGCGCCGTTGCCCCGTCGCCCAATTCCAGGTGCACCGTGGCGAGCACCTCGAGCAGCTCCGCAGCGCCGGCTTCGCGCGAGGCAATCGATGAGTGCGCCGCCAAGGCGCGATCGAGCAGCGGCAGGGCGCGGTCCGCCAGGCCCAGGTTGCGGTAGATCGTTCCCACGGCTTCGAGCCAAGTCGCGCGCGTCAGCGTCGACTCCCCGCTGGCCGCTTGCAGGCGCTCGATTTGGCCGTCGAGCGCTTGCAGCACGGCCGGAGGAACCAGTGCGCGCCCACCGGCATCGGGTCGAAACAGCTCCACCAAGTGTTCCAGTGTGCGCGCGCGCGCCTGGGCTTGGTCGCGCGCCTCCACGGCCGCGAGCTCGGTGCGCCGAGCTTCGCGCGAAATGGCGCGGCCGTGGGACCACAGACCAAGCGGCAGACCGAGCACCACGAAGGCCGATAGACCCCAGGCCAGCGCCAGCGCCGGCCTGCGGCGAGCCAACTCCATTCCGCGCTCGAGGAGACTGGCGGGCCGGGCGACCACCGGCTGGAAAGCGAGCAAGCGTTCCAAGTCCATACCTAGGTCGCTGGCCTTGGCGTAGCGCCGGCGCGGGGCCTTCTCCAAGCACTTGAGCAGAATGGCTTCTAGGTCCTTGGGCAGACCCGGCCGCAAAGAGCTGGGCCTGGGCGGGTCGGCGTCGAGTACACGCTTCAAGATCTGCGGCGTGCCCTGGCCTTCGAAGGGTCTGGACAGCGTCAGCGCCTCGAACAGTGTCACTCCCATGGCCCATACGTCCGTGCGCGCGTCGATCGCGCGTCCAGCGCCCTCGACCTGCTCGGGCGCCACGTAATAGGGAGTGCCAGCGAAGTCCCCCGTGCGCGTCAAGGCCGGCAAGTCCGCAAAGTGGGCTAGCCCCAAATCCAGCAAGCAGGCGCTGCCGTCGCGCCGAATCATGATGTTCGATGGTTTGACGTCTCGGTGCACGATGCCGCGGGCGTGAATTTCCGCCAGCGCCGCGGCGACGTCGACGGCTACCCGAACCGCCCATTCCACGTGGCTGCGGGCCCGAGCAAAACGCGGAGCAGCAACATCCAAGCCGGAGTCGGTCGGGGCCCGCGCGCTCTCGCTCCAAGCCAATTCGACCTCGGACAGGCGCAACTGGTCGGTCCGCGAAGCGTGCTTCTTCAAGCGCGCGAGGATCGCGGCCAAGGTGGTACCTTCGACGAAATCGAGCGTGAACCAAGGCGAGCCTTCGTGCGTGCCCGAGGCGATCAGGCGCGCCAGGTTGGGATGGGCCACGGCGCCAATGGCTCGCGCTTCGCGTTCGAAGCGTTCGTGCAAGCGCTCGCGCGCTTTCGAATCCGCGCTGGAAAAGCGCGCCCACTTGAGCGCCACCAAAGGGCCGCCGCTTTCGCGCGCCAAATACACTTCGCCCATGCCGCCGCTGCCCAGGCGGCGCAGGATTTCGTGACCGCCGATGCGCTCAGGCAGGGACTGGGGATCCGCGCTCTCCTTTTCGGGTTCGAGCAGGCCCATGCGCTCCAATTCCGAAAGGCGCTCGGCCAGTCGCCCGGCGTGCTCGGGATGCAAGCGGCGCAATTCGTCCACGGCGCGCTGGTCGCCCAAGACGCGCGCGTCGATGGATCGCGCCAAAAGTTCTTCGAAATCCGCACGCGCAGCGCTGCCGGAAGGGGCGCCGCCGGCGCCCGAATGCCGCTCTCCACCGGGCTGGGCCGGAGGGTGGCGCTGTGCAGAATCTTCCGTCGGGGCCATGGGGCAAGGGCTATGCGTGATCGCTCAGCAGTCCTGTCACTGTAGCGCAGAAAAGCGCGTTAGACTTGATTCGTGTCGGACTCGACTTCGGTATGGCTGCGCCGAGCGCGCAACGGGGATGCGACTGCCTTAGGGCGCTTGCTCGAACGCCACATTGCGCGTTTGGAAGCCTTCGTTGCGCGAAAAATTTCTCCCGGATTGCGGCGCCAGGAATCGAGCCAAGACCTGGTGCAGTCGATTCTGCGCGAGGCGCTGCGCGACTTTCCGCGAGCCACACCCGAGGACGTAGGCGCGTTTCGGGCCTGGCTGTACGTGGCCGCCGACCGCAAGCTCAAGGGGCGCGGGCGATTCTGGCGCCGCGAACGCCGCGACCCGGCGCGCGAAATGCGCTTGGACGGCGCAGCCGATTCCGCGCATTCCTCGCGCGCCCGGCCGCAGCTTGCTGCGGGTGCGGACGCCACTCCAAGCCGCGACGCCAGCGCCCGCGAAGAGCTCGGCCGGCTCGTGCGCGCGTTTGCTTCGCTGCCACCCGATTGGCGCGAGGTAATTTTGCTGGCGCGCGTGGAGCATCTTTCGCATGCGCAAATCGCCGCGAAACTGGGCCGCACGGAACTCGCCACGCGTTCGCTGCTCAGCCGCGCCTTGGCGCGCCTGGCGACGGAATTGGAAGCCGACCGCGGCCGATGATCGTCGCACCAAAGAGAACTCGGCCTCGGCCCAAGGACTTGGACCGAGACCGAGTTCAAGATCGCGATCGAGCGTTTGCCGAGCGGCGCGGAACACTCAGTTGCCGAACGTGACCTTGTACCCAATCGTGGTGTTGAACGTCGCGCCGCAGGGGCCCGTCGGATCGCGGAACCAGGCCTGGAAGTGCAGGCTTTGGCCCGGCGCTACCGTGCCCGCGCCGAAATTCTGATTGGCGTAGGCGGCGATGCCAGGTCCCAGCGTCACGCTGCCGGCAGCGCCGGAGTTCTGCACGGGAAAGCGGAAGTTGGGGTAGCCGCCGCCGCCAGCGCACAAGAGTCCGTCGCCGAAGGGCATGCTGTTGGCGATCAGCGAGGTGTAGTAAATGGTGGTCTTGTTGGCGGGCAGATCGAACGCGGTCAGGCGCAGATCGTCCAAGGTGACGCTGGCCGAACCCTCTCCGATCAGGCCCGAGCCGAATCCGGTCGAGTTGACGCACGCGTTCTCGTCGTCAACGTTGCCGCAGGGGCAGACGCTGCCGAAGCAGTAGGCGAAACCCGGTTCGAACGCGCCCTTTAGCACCAGGGCCTGCACCGGAAAGAAAAGGTTCGTGGTCTGCTTGATAGCGCCCGTGTGGCGGTCTACTCGGCGCAGCTTGCTGTCGGCGGAGCCGATCAACAGGTCGCCGCTGAATTCCGCGACGCTGGTCCCGACGAATCCTAGATTGACTGAGTTGACGAGTTGCTTGGTGGTTAGATCAAAGCTCCACAGGAAGCCGAAAGCGTCCGTGACGTGCAGCTCGTTGCCACTGGCGGTCATGCCCGTGGCGGCTCCGCCGCAAGTGCCGAAGAACGAGAAGACACCCGTGACCGGATCGGCTTGCATCAGCACGCCAAAGTCGCTCGCTGCGTAGAGCTGGCCGTTGTGGAAGGTCAGCGCTTGCACCGCGAAGCCGGGCTGAAAACTCACTTCCGGGGTCCCGGTGGGGTAGTCGTAGCGGATGATCGTGCCGTCGCTGCCACCGACGAAGACTTCCGTGCCGTGACCAACCATGGACTTGGCGTCGTTCTGGGCTTGGAACCAGAACGACAAGCCCTGGGGCGTGGACTGGTACACCTGGCCCGTGGTCGTGCCGATTACGACCGTGCCGATGACGCTGGTCATCGACTGGACGCTTCCGCCGCAGGCGCCGATGACGTCGTGCGGACCGGTCAAGGGGTGCCCCTTGGAAACGATGGTGTTCGAGCTGCCGAGGAAGATTTCTTGGGATTGGGCCTGGGAGAGACCCGCCAGAAGGAGCGGCACGCACAAGCGGGCGCTCAGGTGCTGGGGTGAGGGAAGGAGGCGCATGGCAGAGGTTTCCTGGGAGCGGGAGTCCGAAAGGGAATGGACCAGTACACCTAGGGATAGCCGTGGCTGGCCAAGCGTGGCGCCCAAAATCCCGTTCTGCGCGTCCGGGGGCCCCGGGCCCCCCTGGTGCGTCCGCGGGCATCGATCTGGGCCCCAGACATACCAACCAATGCCGTGATCTTGGCTAGGTCGCGTGGAATCGCGCGCCGGACTCGGCCATCGAGGCCAGTAGCGCGCAGGGGTTGAATCGCTCCCGTGACGCGCCGCGGGAGAGCACTTCGGGTACCTGCTGCATGCGGCGCATGGCGGCCACGACGTCTTTGGCGCCGCGCTCGT
>JAKFYL010000136.1:9017-19035 GCA_021730845.1 Planctomycetota bacterium
GACTCGGCCATCGAGGCCAGTAGCGCGCAGGGGTTGAATCGCTCCCGTGACGCGCCGCGGGAGAGCACTTCGGGTACCTGCTGCATGCGGCGCATGGCGGCCACGACGTCTTTGGCGCCGCGCTCGTCCGCGTAGCGCAACAAACCGCCGCGGAACGGGGCGAAACCCATGCCGAAGATCGTGGCCAGATCGAGTTCGCGCGCGTCTCGCGCGACACCCTCCTCCAAACAGCGCACGGCCTCGCCGAGCATCGACAGAATCAAATGGTCGAGCACCCCCGCATCGCTGATTTCCGGCGGCGACATGCCGGCTTGGCTGCGCAGGCGCGCCAAGTCCTCGCGCGCGCCGAGTTTGACTGGCCGGCCCTTGGCTGCGTCTTGCCGATAGCGATAGAAGCCGTCCCCCGACTTCTTGCCCTTGGCGCCTAGCGCCAGCACCCGGCCCGCCAGCGCGCAAGGCTCCATGCGTCCGCCGTAGCCCGCGTGCAACGACTCGGCCGCGTGAGAGGCGATGTCCAGGCCCACTTCGTCGATCAGTTCGATCGGTCCCATGGGCATGCCGAATTCGAGCGCGAGCTTGTCGATGCGCTCGGGCGCTAGGCCCAAATCCACCAGGCGCAGGGCTTCGTCCAAGTACGGGCCCAAGATTCGGTTGACCAAAAATCCAGGCACGTCGGCCACGACCACGGGTGTCTTGCCCAATTGCAGTGCCAGTTTGGCCGTGCGGCGCACGGTGAGATCGCTGGTTTGCTTGCCGCGCACGATTTCCACCAAGGGCATGGCGTGCACGGGATTGAAAAAGTGCATGCCCACCACGCGCTCGGGGTGTGGTAACCCTTGGGCCATGGCCTCGACCGATAGCGACGACGTGTTGGTGGCAAGGATCGCGTCCTCGCGCAATTGTGCCGCTAGCGCGCCCAGCACCTTGCGCTTGACTTCCAAGCGTTCAGGCTCGCGCATCGCCTGCCTCTCGATAGTCTTCAAGCTCGCTCACACCGCCGAGCGCAAGTGGCGGAAACTCGATAGGCATCTGCTCCTGGGAGACATCCTCCAGGTCATCAAATTTAAGGATGGCACCAAGGTCGCCGCGTGAGCCTCAAAAACCGGCGCTTCGGGCTTTCGTGTGGGTAGGCGCCCCGCCGCCACGCCCGCCTGGACGGGAACGGAGCCGCCGGCAGACGCCACGACGCCTGATCAGCACGCCTCGACCGACCGAAAACCGTGTTTCCAGCCCAAGAACGAGGGGTGGGAGCTACCGAAGTCGGGCCCGCACCAACGGGAGGGGCCCGATTCGGGGGCGGACACCCCGGACGGGTCCCGGCTACCTACACAACTTCCTGAAGCCCCCAAAAACCCAAGCCACAGCACTTGACAATATCTCGAATGCCGAGGCGCATATTTTACCGTACAGATACGTGACCCAACCGCCAATTGTGCGGTACTAACGGTGTTGACCACCTAAACTCCCAAGGAAACACACTATGGTCGCAGCAATGATCGATCTCCGTAACCTCCCCCATCAAGGTCATCTTTCAAAGCCAATCGGCCTTAGGAAATACCTGTGGTGTTTGATTGCGAACGTCGCACTTGCTTCCGTTAGCTCGCCAGGGATCGGTTCCGGTGTCGGTTCTAGCAACCTTGCAGCAATTCAGGGATGCCCGGATGTCTGCACAGTTGGAAAGAACGAATGGCCGGGTGGCGGTTGCGCGCTCATCACATTTACTGAAGGACCGGCCGAAGACGGAACCGCGACAACGTTATGCGCAGCAACATGCACTCTATGCAAGATGCGAATTAATGTTGAATGGGATTGCACTGCATGTCCGGGCGGTCAGTGTACCTGGGTTTGGGGGTCGTTAAGCTACGGTCGTGACGGGTTGCCGTGGGGGCCTGGGCTAGCCGGGTCAGGTACTGGAAGTGGGACGACCAGTACTACATTACACACCAGCTGCGGTGGCCCTTCAGCGTTTTGGGCAATCAGCATCGCTGGCGCGACAACTTCAGTAACAGTCTTTTGCGATTGCTAGATGCTGAAGGCCTGAGTATGGCGACCGATTGCGGCTCACCTTCGCAGTGCTCCATTCCACAAGAATGGCATCGGCCTCGCATGCAATTGCGTGGGCAAATAATCAGTGGGGTCTTGCCGTAATGACAGCTAGACAGGTAGTCACCTACGGCCTCGTAGCAACCGCGTTGGCAATCATTTTGATCGCCAGACTGCCAGGAAAGCACGAGGAAGGGAGGCAAGCCGCGGGCGCACAGGGTTTTGATCGTGCGGTCAACTCAGACCAAGCAAGACCCGCACCACCGTCAATCCGATCAAGCGTAGAGGACGCAGAGCCTAGGTCCGTGCCAAGCGAAGTTGTGGACATCGCGACCGCTAGTGGGTCGGAAGCCAAGCTGGATATTGATCAGAAGGCGACATCCGTAGATCCGGCGGCAGAAGAGTACAACTTGTCGCTGGAGCAAATAGAGCAAACACTTTCAGGCTTCCGGAGCGGCAAGCTTTCGGTCAAGCACACAGCTTCAATCATGGTCATGGCTATGATGGACCAAGCTGGCGACTTTCAGGCGTCGCCAGTCGGCCAAAGCCTTCCATGGTCCCCAGCACCCCCAGGGTACAGTCGTGCCAGCCGTAACATTCCTCACCTTGGCGGTGGCAGAACATACCTGATTTCCGAGGCCGGTTTTCCGGAGTATGCCCTCGTGATGGAGTGGATCAATCGACCCGTAGGCATAGATGATTTTGGACAAGGTAGCCCTCCGCAGCCAATCCTCGATGCAACCGAAGTGTTGGTTCATAATGCCGCTGCTGCGCTGAAAAAGAAGCAATAACGATCGCGAGTTACTGGCAAGAGTGTTTCCGGAGCGTTCGCAGTCTCCACGTTCGTCGCAAGACACTTCGAACTGAAGCAGCCATAATTACGTTGAAGGAATCATTGGGTAGTGCGCCAAAATTCGCACGTCGACCAGATCCAGCTAGGACGCGTGGAAGCGTGCGCCAGACTCGGCCATCGAGGCCAGTAGCGCGCAGGGGTTGAATCGCTCCCGTGACGCGCCGCGGGAGAGCACTTCGGGTACCTGCTGCATGCGGCGCATGGCGGCCACGACGTCTTTGGCGCCGCGCTCGTCCGCGTAGCGCAACAAACCGCCGCGGAACGGGGCGAAACCCATGCCGAAGATCGTGGCCAGATCGAGTTCGCGCGCGTCTCGCGCGACACCCTCCTCCAAACAGCGCACGGCCTCGCCGAGCATCGACAGAATCAAATGGTCGAGCACCCCCGCATCGCTGATTTCCGGCGGCGACATGCCGGCTTGGCTGCGCAGGCGCGCCAAGTCCTCGCGCGCGCCGAGTTTGACTGGCCGGCCCTTGGCTGCGTCTTGCCGATAGCGATAGAAGCCGTCCCCCGACTTCTTGCCCTTGGCGCCTAGCGCCAGCACCCGGCCCGCCAGCGCGCAAGGCTCCATGCGTCCGCCGTAGCCCGCGTGCAACGACTCGGCCGCGTGAGAGGCGATGTCCAGGCCCACTTCGTCGATCAGTTCGATCGGTCCCATGGGCATGCCGAATTCGAGCGCGAGCTTGTCGATGCGCTCGGGCGCTAGGCCCAAATCCACCAGGCGCAGGGCTTCGTCCAAGTACGGGCCCAAGATTCGGTTGACCAAAAATCCAGGCACGTCGGCCACGACCACGGGTGTCTTGCCCAATTGCAGTGCCAGTTTGGCCGTGCGGCGCACGGTGAGATCGCTGGTTTGCTTGCCGCGCACGATTTCCACCAAGGGCATGGCGTGCACGGGATTGAAAAAGTGCATGCCCACCACGCGCTCGGGGTGTGGTAACCCTTGGGCCATGGCCTCGACCGACAACGACGACGTGTTGGTGGCGAGGATCGCGTCATCGCGCATCTGTGCCGCCAGCGCGCCCAGCACCTTGCGCTTGACTTCCAAGCGCTCGGCCACGGCTTCCACCACCAGCTCGCAATTGCCAAAACCCACGATCTGCTGCGAGGTCTGCAGTCGGTCGATGGCCGCGCGCGCTTGGTGCGCTTCGAGGATGCGTTTGGACGCGGCCTTGCCCGTGCGTTCGCGGTGCGAGCGCACGGCGCTGTCCAGCGCGTCGGGAGCAAGGTCCGCCAAACGTGCCGTCAAGCCGCGCTCGGCCATCAGTCCGGCGATGGCAGCGCCCATGACTCCCGCGCCGACGACTCCGGCGCGCGTCATGGCGCTCGCGTCGGCTCCGCCTTCGTCGCGCGAGAGTCTCTTGGCCTCTTCCGACAGCCGAAATACGCGCACCAGATTCTTGCAGGTGGAGGAAATGGCCAGCTCGCCCAGCGCGCGCGCTTCGTTCTCCAGGCCCGTTGCCAGCGGCGTCGCGGGAGCAGCCAGCACCAAGCGCAAGGCGGCTTCGGGCGCCGGATAGTGACCACGCGTCTTGGCTCGAATCTCAGCCAGTGCGCGTTTGGCGATTACGTTCTTGGCGAGCGGGTTCTTGTCGATCAAAAACGCCCATGCGCCGCGCTGCTTGCGCGCGCAGCGCTTGCGGGCGAGGGCAATGTCCTTGGCCACGGAGAGCAGGTTTTCCGGCCAAGCCAAGCGATCGACTAGGCCGCGCTTGTAGGCCGGGCGCGGCGCGTAGAGTTTGCCGCTCAAGATCGCTTCCAGCGCCGCTGGCACGCCGACGCGCCGCGGCAGCCGTTGGCAGCCGCCCCAGCCGGGCAAGATCCCCAGTTGGGTTTCCGGGAGTCCAATGCGCGAACTTGGGTGCTCGGCGAGCACGATGCGGTCGCAGGCCAGCGCCAGTTCGTAGGCTCCGCCGGGCACCGGACCGCCGACCGCGGCAACTTTGAAAGCTGCTATGTCGGCCAGGGTCTGGAACACACGCTGTCCAAAGCGCGCCAGTTCCGTGGCCGTCTGCAGATCCTTGACGGCTGCGAGCGCGTCGAGGTCCGCGCCCACGGCGAACGACAGCGGTTCGCGTCCGCAGATCACCAGCCCCTTGAGCTCGCGATCCTTGGCCAGCGACTCCAAGGCCGCGAGCAAATCGCGCATCAACGCTAGGTCCAAGATCGTCGTCTTGCGGTGGGGCGGCGCGAGCACAACTAGGGCAAGACCCGCTTCGGGACGCTCGACGCGCACGCAAGTACCCGGTGCGGGTTCGGGCGTGATCGGCGCGGCTGCAGGAGAAGCGGACTTGAGTTCCATAAGGGGCATAGGCTAGATCCTCTCGAGCACGCACGCGCCGCCCTGGCCGCCGCCGATGCACAGCGTGGCCAGGCCCAGCTCGCAATTCGACACCGCCAATTGGTGCGCAAGTGTGAGCAGCAAACGCGCGCCGGTCGCGCCCACGGGGTGACCGAGCGCGATTGCGCCGCCGTTGATGTTGGTGCGCGCCAGATCGAGTTCGCCCACGGCGCGCGCTTGGCCCAGTTCGCGCTGCGCAAAGGTCGCGCTGGCAAAGGCCTTCTGGCAGGCCAGGACTTGGTGCGCAAAAGCTTCGTTGAGCTCGATGGCGCCGATGCTGGACAACTCGCAGCCCGCTTGTGCTAGCGCGCGCTGCGAAGCGAACACCGGACCCAGCCCCATGCGCTCGGGATCCAGTCCTGCCCATTCCAAGCTGCGCACCTTGGCCAGCGGAGCTAGGCCCAGCTCTCTCGCGCGCGCGCTCGTGGTCACGATCAAGGCCGTGGCGCCATCGCTGATGCCGCAGGCATTGCCCACGGTCACGACGCCGTCGGGCTTGTCGAAATACGGCGGCAGCTTGCCCAGCGCCTCCATGGTCTGGTTGTCGCGAATCGTATCGTCGTGCTCGACGCGCTGGGCCTTTGAGCCGCCCAAAGGGAGTAGCGGCAGGATCTCCTTTTGAAACCGGCCCGCGCTGCGCGCCGCAGCCGCGCGCCGATGGCTTTCCAGTGCGTAGCGATCGCCTTCTTGGCGCGAAATCCCGAATTCGCGCGCCAAGATCTCGGCCGTCTTGCCCATGATCAGGCCGCACACGGGATCGGTCAGGCCGGCCAGCAAGGCCACGCGCGGCGCCAAGTGCGCCGGGCGGAACTTGGTCAGCGTGGCCACTTTCTGTCCTGGGCTCTTGGCGCGCGACAGACCAGCGAACAGATCGGTCATCTGCGGGCCGTACACCAGCGGATAGGCGCTCATGACTTCCACGCCGACGCACGCGAACAGGTCGCCGCGCCCGGCCTCGATGCGCAAGATGGCTTGGTGCACGGCCTCCAGGCCGCTGGCGCAATTGCGGCCCACGGTCAGCGCGGGGACGTGCTTTGGAACACCCGCGCGCAGCGCGATGACGCGCGCGACGTTGGCCTGGTCGTAGGGCGGGCCGACGCAGCCCGCAAACACGTGGTCCAGACGCGCGGGATCCAGCCCCGAGCGCGCCAGGGTCTCGCTGAGCACCGCCGCGCCCAAGTGTCCAGCGTCTTCGCGTGCAAACGCGCCGCCAGCGCGCACTTGGGGCGTGCGCAAGCCCGCTGCAATGACGATCTGGGCGTTCATTTGGGCCTCGTATCCAAGAAGCGCTTCTCCTTGAGCTGGGATTCCATGCCTACGAACTCGAGCATCTCGGCCAGGCTGTGCACGCTCACGCGGCTGGGCCGCACTTCGCTCAGCTGCGCGACTTGGGTCGAAACGAGTGTCTTGACAGTGTCCGCGGGCACGCCCGCTCGCGCGGCGACGCGGATTTCCATTTCGTCGAGCTCCAGGGGGTCGTCATTGTGTTTCTTGAGCACGACCTGCCACTCCTCGACCTCGCGCATCTCGGACAGCAAAGAGCCGATTTGCGCCAGATCGACCAGCGTGCCTTTGATCTTGGTCAAGTTGAGCGCGTGTTGTTCGCTGGCGCGGCGCAAGGTCGAGGAAATGCGCGGCAGATTGCGACCGCAGTGCGGACAGGGCTCCCAGGTCATGCCTCCAACGGCCAGGTCGCCGGTGCGGTAGCGCAGCACGCTGGTTCCGTGGCCGCTGGTCCCGGTGTAGACCAATTCTCCGTCTTGTCCGTCCGGCACGACTTGGCCCGTCTTGGGGTCGATCAGTTCGAACACGCCCAGGTCTGGAAACACGTGATAGCCCGAGCTGTGCCGCACATCCGTGGGGCATTCGCCAAAGGCCATGCGCGCCTCGGTGAAACCATAAGTGCCCAGGATGTTCACGTTTTTCGCGCCGCCGCGCTCCAGGCACTCTTGCATGCGCGCTTTCATGCCCGGCGGCACTTTTTCCGCGCCAAGGACCACCGTGCGCACATGTTCGAAGCTGGTGCCTAGTTCATTGCCGCGGCGCAGCACGTGGTACAGGAACCCCGGAATCGAAATCAGGGATGTGGCGCGCATGCGCTCGATCAAGCGCAAGTTGCCGTCCGTACCAAGAACCTTGCCGCCACCCGATGGCACGACCAAGCGGCCCGTGCGAAAGCCACCCAGGGTCACCGCCCAAAACGCCAAGTGCGGAGCGAAGGGGAACAAGTTCACGATGCGTTCCGAGTCCGAGGTGACATGCATCAGCTCGAACATGCGCGCCGTGGCCTCGCTCAAGACGTCCAAGTCGTGGGGCGTGTAGGCAAATCCAACGGGCTCGGTGGACCGGCCCGTAGTGAAGGTCAGGAAGCTCGGGGTGTAGGCGCGGCGCAGCGCGGCTCTGGCGCGTGCGCCGCCCAGCACCAGCGCTAGCTTGCGCCCGAAGGGCCAGTCCGATTTGATGCGCTCGGGAGTTGGGCGCAGGACGAAGTCGAGCCGTGTTTTTGGATCCGCTTGTGTCGCGAGCAAGTCCTGTTTGGTCGTGAAGGGCAGACGCGCCAAGTCCGCAACGGTCCGGATCGAGCGCGGATCGACGCCAGCCTGGTCGAACACGCGTCGATAGTAGGCCGAGAACGGGTACAGCTCCTGGCGCACATACGTCGCCAGGTTGCGATTCGCTACTTCCCGCAGTCGCTCCCCGGGTTGTCGGCCCCAGTACGAAAGCGCGCTGCCGGCATTGGAATCCTCGCCTGCCTGAACTACTCCCATTGGACTAAGCTGCCCCCTTGCCTAGGCAACCTCAAGCCCGCTTTCCCGCGGTTCTCTAGGGCGGGCCCAGCTTTGAATGCCACAAGGGTACGCCTCCCGCAACCAAGCCCTTTCTCGCGATTCCTGCACGAACACATTCCAAGCTGCCCATCGGCGGTCAAGCCCTCGGGGCTTTTGGCCGATCCGTGGGAGGCGGTCCCTTCCACTCCCAAGAACAGTGCATCCCCCCCAGATCCCGATTTCTTCTCGCCCCAAGACCGTGCTCGTTCTGGGCGGAGGCGGCATGCGCGGCATGGCCCACATCGGCGTGCTGCGCGCCATGCGCACCTTGGGGATCCCGTACGACGTGGTGGTGGGCACCAGCATCGGCTCCTTGGTGGGGGCCATGGCCGCCGGCGGCTATTCCGTGGAGCGCATGGAATCGATCCTCTCCGATCTGCACAAAGAGGACTACTTTCGACTGAACACGGTCAAGTTCTTGCTCAAGGGCGTGCGCACGCCGAGCCTGTACCGGGGGGACCATTTCCACCAGCGCCTAGCCAAGATCTTGCCCAAGCGCACGTTCCAGAACATGGACGTGCCGTTCTATTGCAACGCCGTGCGCCTGGAGACCGGCGGGAGTGTCTTCTGGGGTTCCCCGCAGCTCGACGACCTTTCGCTCGTGGACGCGGTGTACTCCTCCTGCGCCTTGCCGGGCATTTTCGAACCCTACGAGCGCGGCGGATTCAGCTACATGGATGGCGGCATCGTGGACCCCGTGCCGCTGCGCTTTGCCAAGACCCTGCGGCCGGAATTGATCATCGCCGTGGACCTGACCGTGAAGGCCACGTTCAAGGCGCCCAATTACAAGAATCGGGTGGCCTCGACGATGTATCGGGCGTTCGAGATCACGCAGGAAGTGGTCATGGAGCAACAGCTCCACGCCAACGTCGATTATCGCACCGCTCTGATCCAACCCAAGGTCGGGCACTTGGCCAGGTTCGACTTCGACAGCGTTCCTGACGTCGTCCGGCAAGGGGAAGAAGAGGCGCTCAAGGTGCTCACCTCGCACGCGGCCACACGTGATTTGGTGCGCTGCGAACCGATCGAGGGACTAGCCTGTCCGGCCACGCGCCGCGATTTCGTATCCGTTCGCATCGACCCGGCGGCCTGCATCGGGTGCGGCTTGTGCGAGTCGATTTGCGAGACAGACGCCTTCGTGGCCGGCAATGGCCGGGCCACGGTGCGCAAGACCAGCAACTACGAATGCACGCGCGATCATGCCTGCGCGCGCAATTGCCCTACTTCTGCGATCCGACTGGGCAATTTGTAGTCGAACGCACCGGATGGGCCTGGCTGGTCGCCTTCCTGGCTACCTCATTTGGCATTTGGCCCAAAATCTAGTCGCGGCCCCGGCTCCGGATGCCCGCCATCCGATCCGCCGCTCTAGGCGGCAGATCGGGCGGCAGGCCCAATACTTACTTCTTCTTGGCGGCCTTCTTCTTGGCCTTTTTCTTGGTGGTCTTCTTGGCCGCCGCTTCTGCTGCGACTTCTTCGTCCGAATTCATGCGCAAATCCGCGGCGTGGGCGCGCTCGTAGGTCTGGATGTCCTTGAACTTGCCGCCCGCCGTGCGCACGGCGTAAAGCTTCTTGCCCTTGGAACTGCGCATGGTCGTACGTTTTGCTTTCTTGGCCATGGGGCCTCCTTGTGATCGATGAATCGTGGGATGGGGTTGAAAGGGAACTGCGGTTCGCACCGCACGTGCAGGCACTCTAGCAGTGCGCGCGGGTGCATCAAGGGGTTAGTTGCAGCGAAACAAAGCCGCGAACCCCACTCGTTCACTCCTCGTCGCGAAAGTCGCGCAACCTTCCGCGGTACTGTTCCAGGCGTTCTAGGTCCGCGTCGCTCATCCGCCGCGCGCGGAAAAATTGCTCGGCGTCGAATTGCATCACGGGCCTGCGCGCGCCGCTGACATCGACGCCTGCGCCAGCTTCGCTCGCTGGGCCAGGATTGGGCCGAATTTCAGCGATTTC
>JAKFYL010000450.1 GCA_021730845.1 Planctomycetota bacterium
CAGCAAGGCAGTGTAATCCTTGGGGTCGTACTCCAAGTCGGCGTCCTGGATGATGACCACGTCGCCGGTCACTTTCGCAAAGCCGGTCGCCAGCGCGCCTCCCTTGCCTTGGTTCTTTTCGTGATGGAAGCAGCGGACATTGGGGTAGGTTTTGGCCAGCTCTTCCATGACCTGGGCGCTCTTGTCTTTCGAGCAATCGTTGACCAGCACGAGCTCCTTGTTCCACGGAGTGGCTTGCACGCGCGCGACGATTTCCCGCAGGGTGCGCTCCTCGTTGTAGATCGGCATGACCACCGACAACTTGAAATCGGGCGGCAAAGGCGCAAGGCGCTGCACTTTGGAAGTGTTCAAGCGCTCACCACCCAGCCCGAGCGCAGGGCGCGGCACATGACGTGGAGCAAGGCTGTGTGGGATCGCATGGACGCTCAGCGCGGGTCGTGGCCTTCGATCGTGAGGTTTTCGAACATGGCATCGATGCCCAGAATGCGCACCATGTGTCGCTGCAAATCGCGGTAGGAGGCATCTCCTTCCACGCACCACAGGGGCTTGAGGAACAAAGGCAAGATGTCTTGGTCGGCTCTCCGGCGCATGGACTGTACTTTGGCCCTGCGCGCCATCCAATGGTCCATTCTTCCCAGAAGATCTTGCGCTCCGATCCAGTCGGCCAGCCCAAGGCGGCTCAGGCTCAAATCGGCTGGAGACTCGGAGCGCAGCTTCGATAGGCGCTCCTCACCCATGAGCTTTGCGGCCAGGCGCGAGCGCCACGATCCGGGTTGAGCGCCCGCGGGAAGGCTCGGTTCACCCGGGCGGGCATTTTCGATCCGGAAGGCGCTGGTGTCGACCAGGCCTGACACCAGGTGCGCACGCCGCTGGGCCAAAGCCAGAATCGCCGGCAAGCAGCGCGCCAAGTTGGCGTCGTCGTAGTTCTTGAAACACGAATACACGGGATTGCGCACTTGCAGCAGACGCAAAGTCTCCGGAGGAAAGCGCTTGGACGTGCTCGAATGGTGGTGGTAGCACACCGCCTTGGGCGTGTAGTGCACATGCTGGCCTGCGAGCCACAAACGCCAGCCCAAGTCGACATCCTCGTAGTAGGCAAAATACTCTTCGTCGAACCCCCCCACCGCAGCAAACACCTTGGCGTCGATGGCCATGGCTCCACCGCAAGCAAACAGGGTGCGGCGCGGCAAATCGAACACCGGTTGTGGCGCTTCCTGGTAGCCCAGTTGCAAGCCGATGCCGTGAAAGTTCATGCCCCCGCCGGCCGAGTCGATCCGCTGGCCGTCCCAAGCGAGCATCTTGCCGGCGGTGCACGTGGCTTCGCGGCGCACGATCGGAGCCACGAGTTCGGTCAAGAAATTGGGCTCGACGCGAATGTCGTTGTTGAGAAACACCAGCACCTCGGCCCTTGCAGCCAAGGCTGCGCCCTGGTTGCACCCGGCGCTGAAACCGACGTTGCGCGGGTTCTGCTCCAAATGCACCCAGCCGTAGCGCGTGCGCATTTCCTCGACGCTGCCGTCGTCGGAAGCGTTGTCGACCAGCCAAACGTCCACGCGATCCATGGGGTAGGTCATCGCCTGGATGCTGTCGAAACAGCCGGCCAGGTGGTGGCGTCCGTTGCAGTTGAGGATCACGATGCCCACGCGCGGCAACTGGGCCACGACCGGAGGCGGTCCGTGGGTCACAGCCAGTCCTTCAAGGCTCAGCGCGCGCCCCCTTGCGACCGATGGGCCGGCGGACTGGCTTCCCTTCAGGCCCGCGGCCATGCCGCCGGAACCCTGGTCTTGCGGGATCATGGGCAAAGACACTAACCGGAGCACGCGCCAAGGGCCAACTCTTCCAGCGCAGCCGGCGCAATGGCGCTCCCAAGCTGGTGCCGGGACCCCTAGAAATACGGCGATTCGATGCGCGGCGAGGGCGGCAGGGTCTCGACCACCCGTACGCCGGAGACGCGCAAGAACACTTCCTTGCCCCAGGGACGCGTGCGCGTATCCAGTCGCAGACGGGACATGGACTCTTCGCGCTCCAGGGCGAACCGCAAGGTGCGCGTTTCGTCCTGAGCCCTGGCGCGAAATACGTCGATGCGCCCGATCCGAACACCGTCCAGCAAGACGCGCCCACCCAGCGGGACCGAACTTTCGCCTCCCAAAGCCAGCACATCCACTTCCAGCAGGCGACGCCCGGCATCGACTGTTGTCAGGTCGTACTCGACAGCCGCGCCGCCTGGACGCAGCAAGAGCAGTCCCTGGGCTTGCTCCTCCACCGGTCCCTCGCGTGCCACGCTGGCGGTGCCGGCCAAATTCAAGAGCACATGCGCTTCGGTCGGGCGCCGCACGGCACACAGTGCGCGGTAGCGGAACTCCAGCTCGAGCGCGTTCTCGGTCATGCTCTTGAGCGGCTTGAAATCGCGGCTGAGTCGCTCGACAAGGCCCTTCTCCTGCGCGAAGCGCGCCAGCACACGCGTCAAGTCGGCGATCGAATCGGGCTCGAAATGCAGTCCGTCGACTCCGTCGCGGACGAATTCCTGCATGCCCCCCATGGCCGTGGTTACGACTGGGGTGCGCGTCAAGAAGGCCTCGTGAATCGACACCGGCGAGTTCTCGTACCACAAAGAGGGCACGACCAGGACGTCGAACTGCGCATAGACCTCGGCCAGGCGCTCGTTGGCAAAACGGCCCTTGAAAGTCACGTTGGCCGAGCGCGCCAGCTGCTCCAGCTGAGCGTGGAAAGCGTCCTTGTCCGGCTTGAAGTCACCGAAGACCAGCAATTCCAAGGGCTGGTCGGCCAGGCGCGCCATGGCCTCGATCAACGGCTTGATGCCTTTGTACCAGACCAAGCTACCGACGAATCCAAAGCGCACGCGACCGGTCGTATGCGGGAGCTTGTGCAGCGCTTGCACGTGGTCGGTGCGCAATCCGTTGTCGGAATACAGGAACGCGTGGGGATCGAAGGCGCCGGTCTCCAGAAGCTTGCGGCGCAGGAAGCGGCTGGGGCTGATGCGTAAGTCTGCCTGGGCGAAGGCCGACAGGACCTGAGCTTGTCGGTCGCGCAAGTCCGCGTAGCCTTCCCACAGACGTTGGGACCGGCCGCGCAAGGGTTTCCAGCGCCGCAAGCCGCGCGCGCGCGCTTCAGCTGCCGCTGGAACGCGTTCGGCGGCGAGTTTGAGCCTGGGAACGTGCGCCAGTCCCCGCTCCCGAACACAGGCCGCGCAGCCCGCGCCCATGTTCTCGTTGCAGCGCACGCCGTCGGGACGAATCATTTGCACACGCGAGCACAGCGCCCAGTAGTCGTGGCAGTGCAGCAGAGTTGGCAGCCCGAACTCCTGCGCCTTGGCCACCAGTCCGATCGACAAGTGGATCAAGTGCTGGAAATGCACCACGTCCGGTCGCAGGTGCACCAAGAAGTCGTGGAAGGCCTGCACAGCGCGCGGCTGGTCGTAGCTGTCGCGCAAACTGGCGTGGTCTAGGCGGTGCACCATGCGCCATACCTCCAGCCCTTCGAACTCCGTGCGGCGCACGGCGAAGTCGGGCAAGTCTCGGCTGGCCCCATCCGGGCCGGTGGCTTCGCCCCCGGCCGAGCCGTCGGCGCTGGCGGTGCGCGCCAAGATGCTCACACGATGCCCCCGGCGCAGCATCTCGCGCGCCAGGTTGAGCGTGTACACCTCGGTACCGGCCCAGGTCTCGGGCGGAAAGCCGTGCAGCACGTAGAGCACGTGCAAATGCTTGCGCGCCAGCAGTGCGGTTGGATGGTGGCGTTTGGTCGAACGGCCGCCGGCGTGCATGCCGAAGAACGCCGCCCTGCGCAGCGGCTCGGCGCGCACCAATTCCTGTTCCAGCGCCTGGCCTTTGATGCCGGCCTGTTCCAAAGCGCGGCGATCGGCAACGATCTGACGTTGGCTCAAGATGCGGGCGTCCTCCTCGGTCGCCACGCACAGGCGATCCAGCCATTCGGCATTGAACTTGCCGTCGATGCGCGCGCGCTTCTCCATTTCGCTGGGCCCGTAATCGTGGCTGTGCTCCACCGTGGCTTGGTCATCGTACACCACGGTATGGCCGGCCTCGAGGAGCGCGCGCGCCATGAGCAGGTCCTCGCCGAACTCCGTGCGCGGAAACGGGTGTAGTTCCCACAGGCTACGGCGCAACGCCGAAGCCACGTCGTTGAAGTTGTACAAGAGCCGCTTTTCATGGGCCGAGAGTCGTTTGTACGCGGCCGGTGACGGCAGTCGAACCTCGCGGCGGCCGGCCTGGTAGCCCAGATCGTTCTCGCTGAAAATCTTGGTCAAGATCAGCGCGTCCGCGCGCGGCACATTGCGACAGTAGGCGGCGCCGACCGCCTCGTCGGCGAAATTGGCGTGCAAACGACGCAGCCAATCGTTGGAAGTCGGAATCGCATCCTGGGTCAAGTACACCAACAACTCGCCGGCACTCGAGCAGGCCAACAGATTGCGAGTATCGCCGTGGTCGAATTCGTCTTGCCCGATGCCGCGCACGGTGAGGGGAACGGGGAAACGTGCGCGCCATTCGGCCAGGATCGCCAGCGTGCGATCCTTGGACCCGGAATCGATCACCCACATGTCCCAGGGAACCTGCAGCTGTTGGCCGGCCAAAGCCGCGAGCACGCGCTCCAGGAATTCTTCGCCCTGCCAGGTGGGCATGAGCACGGAGATGGAGCGGGGTAGAAGCATGCGCCGGTCATACTAGCGTACCCAGCCAGGCGCCGGAGGAGAACGAGTTAGCTGGATGCGGAAAAAACTCTAGGGGCTAGCCACCGATCAACGCGCGCCGGGCGGTGCCGAACGTACACACCAGCGAGCGATAGCGGTACTCCATTTCGCGGCCGTTTTCTTCTATGGACTTGACGCGTGGAAAATCGCGCGCCAGTTCGGCGCGCAAACTCGGCTGATCGATCAAGGTGGCTATCTTGCGCGCCAAGTCTTCGCTGTCCCCCACCGCGAAGTGCAGCCCATCTTTCCCGTCCCGAACCAGCTCGGCCATGCCACCGATGTTGCTGGTGAGCACGGGCGTGCGGTGCAAGAACGCTTCGTGAATCGTCAGCGGCGAATTCTCGAACCACACCGAAGGCACCACCAGCACGTCGATGCCCGCAAAGACTTCCGCCAAGCGTGCATTGTCGAAGCCGCCCAGGAACTCGATTCCACCGCCGCGCGCAAGCGCTTCGATGTCAGCATGGTGCGGATCGGCTTTGGGATCGAAGCGGCCGTGCACCTTGAGCACGACCGGCCGGCTGTCCAGCTTGCGCACGGCGCGCACGAGCACGTCGAGCCCCTTGTACCAGACCACCGAGCCGATGAACCCCAGTCGCAGTCGACCTCCCGGATCGGGCTGCTTGGGCATGGCGTGCACATCCGCGGTGCGCATGCCGTAGTCCGAGTACACGAAGCGCTGCGGATCGAAGGCGCCGGACTCCAAGTACTTCGTGCGCAAGAAACGACTGGGAGCGATCAACATGTCGGCGGCGGAGTAGCCGGCCAATACGAAGGGCTGCCGCTGTTTGATGTGCTCGAAGGCGCGGCCCCAGCGCGAGAGCAGCGTTTGTCGGGCCTGGTCGACGCGCGCCAACTTGCGGCGCATCTTGGCGCTGGGAATGCGCGGATGATTGGCGAGCAGACGCGCCATGGGAATCAAGGGCGTGACCAAAGGAAAGGCCTGCCTCGCCCAGGGAATGTGGCTGGGTTCCTTGTGCTTGACGCACACCAAGCAGCCCAGGCCTTGGTTTTCCTGGCACACGACACCGTCGGGCCGAATCATCTGCACGCGAGCGCACAAGGCCCAGTAGTCGTTGCAAGTGATCACGCTGGGGATGCCGCGCTGCTTGGTCATCACCGGCAGGCCGGCGGAAAAGTGCAGCAAATGCTGGAAATGCACCACGTCGGGTTGCTCTTGCAGCAGGACCTCGCGAAAACGATCCTCGGCACGGGGCTGGTGGTAACTCTCGCGCATGCTGGCGTGTTCGATGCGATGCACCATGCGCCACACGCGCAGTCCCCGAAATTCGTCGCAGGACAGCGAAAACTCCGGTCGTCCGCCCTTGTCGACCGGCACGCTCGCACTTGCCCGTGCGAGCACGGACACTTTGTGGCCGCGCCGTTTGAGTTCCAGAGCCAATTCCAAGGTGTAAACCTCGGTTCCGGCCCAGGCTTCGGGCGGAAAACCGTGCACGACGTACAAGATGGAAAGCGGCGTGCCGCGCGCCAACACCCGCGAGCGGGGCTCCTTTTTCACCCCGCGCGTGCCCTCGAAGAGCGCGTGCGCACAGGCGTCGCGGAGCGAGGGATCCACGTTCTGGCTGGTGGACGCCAGCTCATTGCCGGTGTGGATCGGCGCATCTTGTTGCCGCGCCCAACGCTGGGCTTCGGCGCGCGACTTGGGCACGCGTCCGACTCCGTGGGCCGCGGCCAACCAGCCGCGGGCCAGGGCGCGTTCCCTTTCAGCCAGGGCATCGCTAGGTCGCTCGCAGGAAAGCGCGGCCAAGCGTCCGACCTTCAGACGACTTTCGCGCAAGGCCCGGCCCAAGAGGGCGCAGGCGCCCAGCGGCGCGCGATGGAATGGGTGTCGCTGCCAGGCCGAGCGCTGCAACAAGAACGCGGCCGGCTCGATTTCGTCCGCTCGCATTCCAGCCGCCTTGGGCGAATGCGAGTCTTCGAACAAGGGTGCGGCAACGCCGGCAGCAGGAGCGACCGCCGCCGTCCAATCTCCAGCCAACGCATCGCTCAGTGCTTGGCCGAGCCACGCCGCGTCGCCCAGTGCGGCGCATTCATCCAGGATCATGACCCACTGGGCGTTGGTCTCCGCCAAGAGGAAATTGCGCGCGTCGCCGTCGTCGTACTCGCGCTCGTGCAGTTGCACGGCGCGCAGGCAGGGGTGGCGCGCCATGTGCTCCTTGGCGGCTTCCAGGCCGGTGTAGTCGGCAATCAAGAACTCCAGCCGCCGCGCAATTGCGGACGCGGCAGGGCTTGCTGACCAGGCAACGAGCGCATCAAGGAGCGCCGTCTGCCTGGGCCCGAAGCGGCGCATGGCAATCCCAACGGCCAAGCTTTCAGGGTTCATCGCCCGCTTTCCTTGGGCTCGTGTTGCACGTACGCGCGGCCGGACGCGGCGCGCGCGCCGGACGCCTGCGGCCGCACGGGACCACGGCTTCCAACGTACTGGCCCAAGACTTGGCCCGCGCGCAGGACCGGCGACCACAGTCCATATTGCAGCTTATCTCGCAAGGAACGCCTGGCCAGAAAGCGCCAGTCTGCTTGCACTTCGAACGCCAGCCCGCGCAGCGCGGACCAAAGCGTCGGGCGCAATCGCCGGCCGTACTGCTCGCGATGGAAGCGCGCGTCGACGCGGTAGCGCGCATAGGCGAGCCGCGGGCCATAACGGTGAGCATGCAAAGCGACGGCGGCCGGCGCGAAGGCGATGCGCCCGCCTTGCGCTTGGGCGCGCTCCTGCCAGGCGCAGTCTTCGCCAAAGGCAACGTCGGGAAACGGGAGCTTGCGCCAAGCGCTGGCGCGCATGGCGCTGGCGACGTCGTTGAAGGGCGGCGGCGTTTGACCTGCCTGTGCGGCGAGCGCATGCGGTGCCGCCAGCACCGTGCGAGCCGTGAGCGGATCGTCCTCTTCGTGGGGCAAGATGCGCGCACACACGGCCAGCACCGAGGGATCGCGAAAAGGGGCGATCAACTCCGACAGGAACTCTTCTCCCTTGGGCAGCGCGTCCTGGGAGAGAAATACCAAGAACTCGCCTCGGGCCCGGCCAGCCCCCTGGTTGCGTGTGCGCCCATGTCCGAAGTCGCTGCGCGCGATGACTTCGACGCTGGCCCCCGCCTCGCCAAGGAGCCGAACACTGGCGTCGGTCGACGACGAGTCCACGGCGATGATCTCTGTTTCGTGGGCCAAACTCTGGCGCGCCAGCATAGGCAACAGCCGGCGCAGATCGGCCTCTCCTTCCAAGGTAGGAAGGATGACGGAAATGCGAATCGGTGCGGGCGTGGGCATCGTACGGTAGCGCGTGCAAGGTGGCCCTAACGGCCCGTATCCAGTATCGGAGGATCTCCGGTCAAGGGAACAGGCCCTCGCGGGCAGCACGCCGAGCCTAGCTTTCTTTGTGGGCGGCCTTGCGGAAGATCCAGGCGCAAAGGCCTGCCAGTCCTGCTAACGCCAGCCATGGACCCTTGGCTCCTTCGCCCAGCTCCGCGAGCAGGGCCAGGCGCGGATGCAGACCCAGTTCCGAATCGAACCCCGGCAGAAAACTTTGCAGCGCAGCCAAGATGCCCACGATGGAGGCTCCCGCGATCACTCCCGAGCACACCAGGGTGCCTTGGCTCTCATCCTCGGCATCCGGCACGCGGCGATAGTGCCGGTCGGCCAAGGAGCGCACGATTCCTCCCAAGAACACCGGCATCGTTGCCGCCAACGGCAAGTACACGCCGACGGCAAAGGTCAAGGAAGAGATGCCCAGCAGTTCTACGAAGACGGCGATCGCCACGCCCAGGAGAATCAAGTCCCAAGGCAGACGGCCCGTGAGCAGTCCATCCACCACGACCGACATCAATTTGGCTTGCGGAGCGCGCAAGCGTCCCGAGCCGATGCCGTCCGCGCGCGAGAAGTGCGCCAGGCCCGTGGCTGGATCCACCAGGTACACGCCCGCTTCGTGGGCCCCCGGCAAGGATCCTTGTTCCAGGCGCACATAGGCGTAGCGCGCGCCGTTTTCGCGTGCTGTGACGAGCTCCGTGCCCTGAAGCGCGGCGCGATCGACCTGAAAAGGCTGTTCCAGCCGACGTTCCACGGTTTCCGCCTCGTTCAACAAGTAAGCCGTCCACCCCACGGCCAGCACGCTGGTCAGCACGCCGACCAGCAGCGCGAACTGTTGTTTGGAAGGTGTCGCCCCGAGCAGGTACCCGGTCTTGAGATCTTGGGAGCATGTGCCGGCGTTGCTGATCGCAATGCACACGATGGCCCCAATGACCAAGGCCAGTCGCGCAATGCCCGAACCCGACGAGCCCAGCGCCAAAAAAATACCGCACACGGCCATCAACACGCCGATGGTCATGCCGGACAGCGGACAGGAAGACGAACCGACTTCGCCCGTGATGCGCGAGCTGACCACCGAGAAAACGAAACCCAGCGCCAAGATGAGCAGCGCGCCGAGCAACGTGACGTGCAGCATGGGCAGGGCCCAGATCAAGGCCACCAAACCCAGGGACCCCAGCACCAAGACCCACGCCCTGGTATCGCGGTCCGTGCGCACCTGAGCTATCTGGGCCTGTGCGGCAGACGCGCCGCGCATCAGCGAACGCCACGAAGCCCAAAGTGCGGATGCTATCGAAGGCAGCGCGCGCACCAGGGCAAACAACCCACCGGTAGCGACAGCGCCGGCGCCGATGTGGCGCACGTAGCTGGCCCAGATATCGTCTGGCCCCAGGCTGGCAATGGGCTCCACGGCGGGAGGAATCGCGCCTTCGAAGGGCGATCCAAACAGCACGATCATCGGAATCAGAATGAAGCTCGCCAGCAGGCTGCCGCCAACCATCAGCACCGAGGTGCGCCAGCCCAGGATGTAGCCGACCCCTACGAGTTCGGGCGCGAAGTCGGTGCCTACGCTCGCGCCGCGCAAGCCGCGTACGGAGCTGGAAATCGTCACCGGTACCGCGCCGAGCACGGCTTGCAGGGCCTTGAGCGTTGCGCCCACGCCCAGACCGGCAAAAACCTTGCGCACACAGGTGCCGCCCTTTTCGCCCGCGATCAAAATCTCGGCCGCGGCCCGGCCCTCCGGGTAGCGCAGGATGCCGTGTTCCTTGACGATCAAGTAGCGCCGCAGCGGCACGATCATCAATACGCCGAGCAGGCCGCCCGTCAGCGCGATCATGGTGGTCACGCCGATTTGCAGCGGCCAACCGAGGAAAATCAGGGCCGGCACCGTGAACACGACCGCGGCCGCCACGGACTCGCCGGCCGAGCCCGTGGTTTGCACGATGTTGTGCTCGAGGATCGCGCGACCGCGCTTTGGACGCAGGGCCCACACCGCGAGCACCGCGATCGGCACCGAAGCCGACACCGTCAGCCCAACGCGCAGCGCCAGATAGGTCGACGCCGCACCGAAAACGATGCCCAGCACCGCCCCCAGAATCAACGCCCGAGCCGTCAGCTCGGGCGGTGATTCGTGGGCAGGAACGTGCGGGGCGAAGGAATTTGCGTCAGGCGGATTCAGGCCACCACCTTGCGCGTGGAACGTCGCAGCAAGATCACGCACAGGACCGCGAATGCCAGCACCCCGCTCCACACACTTTGTTCACCCAGAACGAAGAAGTTCCAGTGTTCGCCGATGCCGAGCTTCTTCACGATTCCCTCGGTTATGGGCCAGGTAGACAAAACCGCAAACAAGAGGCCGGCGATCGAACCACCGGCGACCAATCCGGTCGAGAAAAGCATGCCGGTCGACAATTCACTTTCGTCCTTCTCGCCGCGAAGCTTGTCCGACAACCAGCGCAGACATCCGCCCAAGAAGATGGGGAGCGTGGTCGAAATCGGCAAGTAGGCGCCGACGGCCCAAGCCAGGCCCGACACCCCGCACAATTGCACGACCACGGCCAGAGCCGCGCCAACGAAGATGAAACCCCAGGGCAGGTCGCGCGCTAGCACACCTTTGATGATTGTTGCCATCAGCGTGCCTTGAGGCGCCGGCAGCTTGTCCCCGCCAATGGGGCCCAAGTTGGAGCCGTGCATGAAGATCAAAGTCCAGCCGATCACCGTGACCGACACGATGACTCCGATGATCAAACCGAGCTGCTGACGCAGCGGAGTCGCCCCGACAAGGAACCCGGTCTTGAGATCCTGGGATGTCGCGCCCGCGTTGGCCGCGGCAACGCATACGATCGAGCCCACGCACAGCGCCGCGCCTTGGTACGCGTCTCCGCCCATGCCCATGGTCAGAAACACCATGCAAGTGCCCAGCAGGGTCGCGATGGTCATGCCCGAAATCGGATTCGAAGAAGACCCGATGATGCCGACAATGCGGGAAGACACGGCCACGAACACGAATCCGAACACCAGAATCAAGAGTCCGGTGATGAGGCTGCGCGGGAAGCCGCCGGCAGGAACGTTGGGAAGGATGGCCACTAGGAGCGCCAGCGCCAACGATCCGACTAGCGCCCATAGGATCGGGAAGTCGCGGTCCGTGCGCTTGACGGCTAAAGCCGCTTCGCGTCCGCCGAACATGGTTTTGAGGGAGTCGCGCACCGAACCGAAAATCGTGGGCAGGGTGCGCAATAGCGTCATGAGGCCGGCCATGGCTACGGCGCCCGCTCCGATGTAACGGATGTAGGCTTCGTAAATCGCGCGCGGCGGGTTGGTGGTGATCATGTCCGGGCTCTTGCCGAGCAAGGCCAATTGATCGCGCACCGCTTGTTCAGGCACGAGCATGGACAGCAACGGGATCAGAGCCATCCAAGAAAGCACCGAGCCGGAGACCATGATTCACCCGATGCGCGGGCCAACGATGTATCCGACTCCCAGGTATTCGGCCGTGACATCCGAGGAAACCGTGGCGTTCTTGTAGGCCCCCGTGGAAGACGTCACGTAGCTCACGGTCTCTTTCCACAGCCGGCCGAACTTCATGATCAGGGTGTAGGCCATGGCCACCCAAAAGCCGGCGAACACGGTCTTGGCCATGTCGCCTCCGCGTTCCCCGGCGATGAGAACTTCCGCGCAGGCGGTGCCCTCGGGGTAGGCCAGGTTGCCGTGCTCCTTGACGATCAGCGCCCTGCGCATGGGGACCATGAGCAGAACCCCCAGGACGCCGCCCACGGCGGCCAAGGTCATGATTTGCAGATAATTGAAATAATCCTCGCCACCCGAAATGAACAAGAAGGCCGGCATGGTAAAAACCACACCAGCCGCCACGGATTCACCGGCCGAGCCGATCGTCTGGACGATGTTGTTTTCCAGAATCGTCGAGTTGCCGAGCTTCTTGAATACCGCGATCGATAGCACCGCGATCGGTATGGAAGCCGAAACCGTGAGCCCCGCGCGCAGGGCCAGGTAGACCGTTACTGCGCCGAAGATCAGGCCAAAGATCGAACCAAGGATGACTGCCTTGGCCGTGAACTCCGGCGGCGATTGGTCGGCGGGGATGAACGGCTTGAACTCGCCGGTGGGTTTGCCGGTTGGCTGGACGGGGGGCGGCGAAGACGCAGCGTGGCCCAAGGGTACCTCCTTTGGGGGGTGGGACTTCTCCAAGCATCCCGCTGACACTCACGTGCCAGCGAAGGGGAGCATGAAGGGACCTTTATGCTACGCCTGCCCCACCCACCTGCAAGGAACGGTGTGCTGTTTCTCGCGGTCTCCCTAGCCGGGGAACCAAGCCGACAGCTCTTTACGGGGTGATTCGCAGCAGCTGTCCCGCCGGCGGGTCCAGTGCATACAGCACGCCCGCGGGCGTTTGGGCCAGGGAATGCTTGCCGCCAGGAGAAAAATCTCCGCCGGAAGTAACCGCCGTCGCGCAGTCGTTCCACAACGGGCAATCGACGGTTTCCAGGTTGCCGCGCATGCGCCGCAGGATACCGGAACCCGCATCGATCCAATAGGTGTCGGCGCCGGTGGTGGAACACAGCGCCCGCGGAGAGAACAGGCTAGCCGCCAGGCCGTTGCCCTGCAGCGTGGCCGCCGAACCACTCCCTGCGAGCGTGCTCAAGTCGCCCGACGGTCCAAAGAAACTCGCCGGCCCGACCAAGAGCTGGCGCACGCGCATGCCGCCACCGCCCGAAGTGCCCGCTTCGGCCACGACCAGTCGTCCCGAGCACGACGCGATCAGACCCACGGGTGTATCGAGTCCCGCCTCCTGGGGCGAACCATCCGCGAAAAACGGAGTGCCCAATCCCACGGCAGTGGCCACGAACCCAGAACTGATGCGGCGCACGGCGTGGTTGCCCGGATCGCAAACGAAAACCGAACCGTCCGGCATTCCGGTGGGACAAATTTGACCAGGCTCCGAAAACGAAAAGCGCGCGCCCGGCGTGCCGCTGGGTGCGATCGCCAAGCCGTCGGCAAAGCCTCCTTGCAAACTGGGCTTGCCCGCGAAAAAGCTCACTTGGTCGGGCAGCGTCAAATCGACCCCTAGCAATGTGTTCGAAGTGTGCTCCATGGCGAGCAACAAGCTCGGGCTGAGCACCGCCAAGCTCGACAGGCGAGCAGGCGCCGTGATTCCCGCTTGCGCGAGCAAAGCCTGCACCACTCCCGGTTGGACCCAAACGGTTTCGGTCGCAACGAAGCCGCTCACGTCCAGTCGCACTACGGTTGCATCTTGCCCCGAGGCGTACAAACGTTCCGCGGCCCCCGAGGCGGCGATCTGGCTCCACGAATCGATCGACAGCAGCGTCAGCGGCACGGCGCTTGGCGATTGCGGCGGCAGGAAGACCTGATCGGGGCCCGTGCATCCATGGGACCCGGACTTGGAGGGATTCACCTTGACGATTGGGGAGCCTGAACCCTCCTTCGCATCGCGGCAGGCAAGCGCCAAACACGCACAGAGCACTGCGAAGAGGGAACGCGCGGCACTTCCGCCATGAGGGATGCCCGCAGGCACTGCCAGACAAAGGGTCTTCACGCCAGGCAGGATAGCCGACCAAGGCGCCTGAAGGCACGCGACCTCGATCCAATCCTGGCTGCCTGGGGCATCTGGCGAAAGAATCCCTTTTCGGAGCGCTCGCCGATGGCGGACCAGAACGCCCGCCGGCGTTTATAGTTGCGAACGAGACATGAAACCGCCCATGCCCGTCCGCAGGCCGTTCTTTGGTTGCAGGCGGGTCGGCCGCGCTTTCGAAGCGAAACCCCTAGCACTCCCATTCGCATGCAGATCCAGATTCGATCCTTTGTGAGAACGTCCTGCGCCGCCGTCCTACTTGGCGCCTCGCCACTTTTGGCCAATACGTACATCGTCGATTCCTCCGGCTCCGGGAACTTCCTCGACATCCAGCCCGCGATCGAATTCGCTAGCGATGGCGATGTGCTGCTCGTCAATCCGGGCAGTTATTCGAACTTCGTACTCCGCAAGCCGCTGGTGATCGTAGGACAGGGCCCGGGCGTGCTCGTCGGCCCCGTGAGCCCCTTTACGATTTCCAAAGTCGAGAGCGTGGACACGGGCACGAAGGCGGGCCTCGCCGGTCTGGTATTCCAAGGCAGCCTGACCGTGCAGGATTGCCCGGTTGGGATCGTGCTCGACGCCGTGACGCTGCCCAAAGGACAGCTCTATATCAAGAACTGCAGCGACGTGCGCGTGCGCGGTTCGAGCATCGTGGGCCGGGATGGCGGCAACACCAGCAACCCCTTCCTCGAGCTGCACCACGGCAGCCCTGCGATCCTTGCCGACGCGTCGCGCGTCGAGGTGAGCTCGTGCTCGCTCGTTGGCGGCGACGGCGGGGATTGCATTCCCTGCCAAGCCGACGGCGGCTGGGGCGGTGATGGCGGAGCTGGCGTGGCTGTCGTCAATGCTGGCGAAGTGCACGTCGCGCGCAGCAACCTCACCGGAGGCACGGGCGGCAACGCATCGCCCGCAGCCTTGTTCGTTGGGGCCTACGGCGGATTCGGCGGCACTGCCATGCGGTTGGGTTCCTTCCCGGCCGAGGCCAGTCGAGCGCAGGTATCAGGCAGCCCCGAGCAGCAGTTGATCGGAGGTCGGGGCGGAGTCGGACTTGGACTCGGCGGCGGGGGCCAAGAAGGTCCGGGCAAGAGCTTGCGCGTCTACAACATGGCCGCCGCGCGCACTTCCGGCGTCCTGATGCCGAACGGTGTCGATGTGGATTCGGGCGGTACCCACCAAGTCGCCACTCCCGATGACCCGACCACGCGCATCGTGGCTGCACCCGTCGCAGGCCAGGTCACTACCTTTCGCATCCACGCCGTGCCCGGCTCGAACGTAACTCTGATCCTGGGCCGCAACGGGCAAGTCGCGCCGCATGGCAGCGCCTTGGAGGAAGACTTGCTCGTGGTGCCGGCGCGCGAGATTCCGCTTGGAGTCGTCGACGCTAGCGGAGTGGTCAGTTTCAACCAGTTCTTGCCGCTGAGCCTTGGAGCAGGTTTCGTACTGCACTCCCAGGCGCGCGTTCTGATGCCGCAAGGTGGCGAGTTGCGCTACACCAATTCGGTGCCCTTGCTCCTGCGCTGACCAAAGGGCCTTCGCTCGGCCATGGCCTAGGACGATCGCTCCAGGCGCCATGGCCGGTGCGCCGGCCGCTTCGCGTGTGGGCCGGACATCCGTGCAAAGGCCTTATGATGGGCGTGTGGTTTTGCGCGCCGCAAGTCATGCTTCCATCCTGGCCTGCCTGCTGGGGGCGTCGATGTCGGCGGACTTGCGCGCTAGTGCGCCGCTTGCAGGCGAATCGCCCTTGGAACCTGGCGCAAGCGTCGACTTCAACCGCGATGTGCGGCCGATCCTGGCCGATCGTTGCTTTCGCTGCCACGGACCTGACATCGGCGAGCGCAAACGCGGCTTGCGGCTCGACACCGAGGAAGGATCGCGCGCGTTGCTCAAGAGCGGTGCGCGCGCCATCGTCCCGGGCGCTGCTAGCCAAAGCGAACTCATCGCGCGCATCACCAGCGACGATTTCAGTGAGGTGATGCCGCCGCCGGCGCTGCATCGACCGTTGAGCGAAGCCGAGAAGGCGATTCTCACGCGCTGGGTGGAGCAAGGCGCCACCTACGCGCAGCATTGGGCCTTTGCCGCCCTGCAGGCGAAGGAACCAGCACAAATTCCAAGTCGCCCGTGGGCCAGAGACCCCATCGACCACTTCGTGCTCGAGCGCCTGGAACAAGCAGGGCTCGCTCCTAGCCCTGAGGCGGATCGAGCTGCGCTGCTTCGACGCACGGCATTCGTGCTGACGGGTCTTCCGCCGGAACCAGAGGCCGTCGCAGCGTTCGAAGCCGACAACTCCCCCGGGGCCTTCGACAAGCAGGTCGATGCGCTGCTGGCTTCGCCGCGCTATGGCGAGCACATGGCTTCAACGTGGCTCGACGTCGCGCGCTACGCGGATACGTTTGGATACCAGTCCGACTGGGAGTGCCACACCTGGCCCTGGCGCGACTGGCTCATCCAAGCCTTGAACAAGGACCTTGCCTACGACGAATTCGTGACGCAGGTGATCGCGGGCGATCTCTTGCCAGGCGCAACGCACCAGCAGCGCTTGGCGACGGCTTTCCATCGCCTGCATCGGCTCACGAACGAAGGCGGATCCATCGACGAGGAATTTCGCCAAGAAGCGCTGGCCGACCGCGTCGCGACCACGGGCGTGGCATTCCTTGGACTTACGCTGGAGTGCGCGCGTTGCCACGACCACAAGTACGACCCGATTTCACAGCGCGAGTTCTACAGCCTGACGACGTTCTTCGGCGCGGGAGATGAAGCGGGAACCTACGCCTACTCCCACAGTTCGACGCCGCCCCCCGCTTTGGGCCTACCAACGCCGGGCCAAGCGCGAGTACTCCAGGCCCTGGAGACTGTCCTCAGGACTGCCGAAGCCGAATACGAGGGCGCATTGCTTGCAGCACAAGCGGCCTATGAGACTTGGAGCGCCGCGGGGCCAAGGGTAGAAGTTGCCCCCCCAGTGAAGCGCGTTGCGCTGGATGGACCAAGCCCCCAAAGCGCGGTTGAGCACCCGCGCGCTGTCGCCGCGCCGGCTGGCCAGGGACTTGGCTCCATCCCGCGCCTGGACGAGCACGGACAAGCGACATCGGTGGCGACGCTGTTCGATGGCGACAACGGCGTGGTGGTCGAGGGTCTGCCGCAGTTTCGGCGCGCCGACCCGTACAGCCTGGCCTTCTTCATGCGTTGCCAGGACACCAAGCCCCGCGCCACGATTCTCCACACGGCTTTGTTCACCATCGAATCGGACCAGCAGGGCTTCCAAGTCATGCTCGACCAGGGACGCCTAGCCTGGCAAGTCATCCACTTCTGGCCCGGTTCGGCGGCTGCGGTGCGAACGCGCGCAGCCTTCCCGATCGATCGCTGGGTGCACGTCGTCGTGACCTACGACGGATCGTCGAGCGCCGGCGGCATGGCCGTGTACTTCGATGGCATCCTCACCCCCACCGAGATCGTCAAGGACAGTCTCGACGGTGTCGCGACGGCCAAGATCTTTCAGATCGGCTTTCGCGATCGCGACCTTGGTTTCCAGGGCGGAGCGCTCGACGATCTGGAGATCTACGACCGCGCGCTTACCGAGCCCGAGGCCCTAGAACTGGCCCGCCCCGGCAGCGGCTCATCCAGCAACCACCTCGCACGGTATTTCCTCGAGGTCATCGATCCAGACTGTCGCAAGGCACGCGAGCAGCTGCATGCAGCGCGGGCAATGCGCAATGAGCTAGCCGACGCGCTGCCCAGCGTCATGGTCATGGCCGACGCGCCGCGCGCCCGCGCCGGTTTCCTCCTGCGCCGCGGAGCCTACGACGATCCGGATCTCACCCAGCCCGTGTCCAGCGATCGCGCGCTCGATGCACTGCTTGCCTTTGATGCCTCCTGGCCGAAGAATCGCCTGGGACTCGCCCGTTGGCTCACTGATGCGCGCAATCCGATCGTGGCGCGCGTGCAAGCCAACCGTTTGTGGATGCAGTGCTTCGGGCGCGGGATCGTGCCTAGCCAAGAAAACTTCGGACTGCAGGGCGAGTATCCCAGCCATCCCGAGTTGCTCGACCACCTGGCGCTTGCGTTCGTCGCCGGCGGTTGGAGCAACAAGGCACTCTTGCGCCGCATCGTGCTCTCGTCGACGTTTCGCCAATCCTCGCATGCGCCCGCGGCGCTGCGCGCATCCGACCCGGAAAACGCCTTGCTGGCCCGCGGACCCGCCATGCGCCTGAGCGCGGAAATGTTGCGCGATCAGGCCCTGTTCGTTTCCCAATCCCTTGTGGAACAGATCGGCGGTCCCAGCGTGCGACCTTGGCAGCCTTTGGACCTGTGGGAAGCAGCGGGGGCAACGGGGTCCTACACCCCGGACACCGGCGAGTCCGCGCGACGCCGCAGCTTGTACACGTTTCGAAAGCGCACGGCTCCCCCCCCGAACATGACGCTGTTCGACGCGGGTAGCCGCGAAAAGTGCGAAGCGCGCCGCCAAGCCACCAACACTCCCCTACAGGCGCTGGTGCTGCTCAACGATCCGGTGTTTCTGGATTGCGCTCGTGCGCTAGCCGTCCTCGCTTGCCGGCAGGCGACGACCACGCGCGGTCGCGTCGAGTTCGTGATCCGGAGAATTTCTTGCCGCGAACCCAGGCCCGTCGAAGTCGAGGTGCTCGCTGCGCTGTACTCCTGGGAATCGCAGCGCATGTTCACGGATTCGCGGTCGGCCGGGCAGGGCGCATCGGGCGATCCAGACTCGCCGGATCCTTCCTCGCAAGAGATCCGCGCCTTGTCGCTGGTGGCGTCGACGTTCCTGATGAGCGATGCAGCGCTCATGATCCGATGAAAGGCGCAATACCTAGTCCGCTGGCGTTCACGCGCCGGGGCCTTTTGGGCGCCGGTATGGTAGGCCTTTCGCGCATGGCGCTTGGATCCGTGCTGCTCGACTCCAGGGCCGGCCAAGCTCCGCCGGGGCCAGGCCCAGATGCGCGCGTCAAGCGCATCGTGTACTTGTTCCAGGCCGGCGGCCCATCGCAATTCGAGACCTTCGATCCCAAGCCGTTGTTGCGCGAGCAGCATGGGCAGTCGCTGCCGGACTCCGTGCGCAAGGGGCAACGTTTGACTGGGATGAGCGGCAATCAAGCACTTCTTCCTTTGGCCGGATCCTTCGCGAACTTTGCGCGGCACGGCCAGTCGGGACTGTGGGTCAGCGAGCTCTTGCCCAAGACCGCCGAGATTGCCGACCGCATTTGCGTCGTGCGCAGCGTGTTCACCGAGGCCATCAATCACGATCCCGCGATCACGTTCTTTTGTACCGGGCACCAGCAACCCGGCCGTCCGTCCATGGGCGCCTGGCTGTCCTACGGACTTGGGTCTTTGA
>JAKFYL010000468.1 GCA_021730845.1 Planctomycetota bacterium
CTCGATGTAGGGGCCTTTCCAGCCCGAGTAGGTCTGACGCTGCGAAAGCCGTTGGCTGCTGGCCGGATAGCCCGAGTACTCGTAAGCGAAGGTGGAGGTATCGAAATGGTGCATGGCGCAGGCCTGCTTGAGCGTGTTCACCGAGTCCACCACTTTGGTGACTTTGCCGCGATCGACGACCTTGGCCGAGCGCAGGGCGACAACGCCAACGAGCAAAGCGATGACCACCATGGCCACGATGATCTCAAGCAACGTGAAACCGCGGCGGGGTGAAAACGACTTTTGGCCGAGCATGCGTAACTCCACTGGGGGGCTATGGACCGACCTGGAAGGCCGGAATGATCCTCAGTCATCGGAAAGACCTAGCGTGGCCTTGAGGGGAACCTTGCTTGGAACTTACGCCGCCTAGCCTTGGGCCGAGCGCTGGTGGCGATTCCGTCCCTACGCGAGCGACAGGAACAGGCGAGCCGGACTGGAAATTGTTTCTCTCCGGCCGCGGGGCGCTAGATTCTTCTCGCGATCCGCCAGCGGATCGAACACCCACTAGCCACCCGGGCTAGCCCCAAGCGAACTCCCAGCTTCCCCATGAACACACGCCTACCGGTCACGATTCTTGGCGCCACGGGCATCGTCGGCCAGCGCCTGGTCGCACGGCTGGCGCGCCATCCCTGGTTTGAGGTCGCACACCTGGCCGCCAGTGCGCGCAGCGAAGGTCAGGCGTTTGGCCAGGCCTGCCAGTGGCGCGTTCCGGACTGCGAGCCCTTTGCCGGCTTGGGGCACCAGAAGCTGCTCGCCTGCGACCCGGCGGTCAGTTTCGCGCCGCTGGTGTTCTCGGCCTTGGACACACAGCCGGCCAAGGAAATCGAACCGCTCTTCGCCGCCGCCGGCGCGCTGGTTTGCTCCAACGCCAGCGCCGCGCGCATGGATGGCGATGTGCCGCTCCTCGTCCCCGAAATCAACCCCGGCGATCTGGACCTATTGCCCGAGCAACGCCAGGCCCGCGGCACACGCGGCGCGATCGTCTGCAATCCCAATTGCACCACCGCGGGACTTGCCCTGGCGCTGGCGCCGCTGGCCGCGCTCGGACTCGAGCAGGTGTTCATGGTCAGCATGCAGGCGGCATCCGGCGCCGGGTATCCGGGCGTAGCTGCGCTCGATTTGATGGGCAACGTGATTCCGTACATCGCGGGCGAAGAGGAAAAAGTCGAAGCGGAGACCAAGAAAATTCTCGCCAGCCGCGCAGCGAGTCCGGTCGTGTCCGCGCACTGCAATCGAGTCGGCGTCGTCGACGGACACTCGGCCAGTGTCTCGGTGCGCCTGCGGCAACCTGTGAGCCACGCGGAGCTTGGCGCTCTGCTGGGGAACTTTCGCGGTTTGCCCCAAGAACTGGAACTGCCCAGCGCGCCGCGCCAGCCGATTTTCGTGCACACCGCCGGCGACCGGCCCCAGCCGCGGCTGGATATCGGGCGCGAACAAGGCATGTGCGTGCACGTCGGTCGCGTACGCGAGTGTGCCTTGCTGGGGACGAAATTTCAGATCTTGTCGCACAACTTGGAGCGCGGAGCGGCGGGCGCGGCCGTGCTCAACGCGGAATTGTTGCGCGCCACGGGTTGGTTGTAGGTTCGCCGTGAGTGGGAAGCGGCTGGCGAGAAGACTTTTCCGGCCGAGGGCCGGGGAGATTTTCGGCCAAGAAGCCTGGCTCGGGCAGCGTTCCATGGCCGATCAGGCATTCACCAAGGCCACCCAAAAACTGCTGCCATGACCGAATCCAATGCCAATCCTCCGACTCCGCTGCGCATCAAGACCCCCTGCCCCAAAACGTGGGACGAACTCCAGGGTGGAGACAAGCAGCGCTTTTGTTCCGAGTGTTCGCTGCACGTGCTCAATGCGGCGCGCCTCACCAGCGCACAAGCCAGGGACCTAGTTGCGGGCGCGAGCGGCCGCGTGTGCATGCGAGTGGAATACAGCGCCAGTGGCCAGCCGATCTTCGCGGACTCGCCGCGGCCCCAAGCGGTTTCACCGCTTCGGCGACTGGCGCGCTGGTCGCTTTCCGCCGCGGCTGGGATCCTAGCCGCGTGCCACGGTTCCGTGTCCGAGGTGACGCCAAGCGGTCAAGCAGCCGGCGCTGCGGCCACATCCGGCAACGGTGCAGAGGAAACCAATCAATGCGGCCCGGCCAACGCGTTGGTGATGGGGAAAGTTGCCAGCTCCTATGTCGAACTGGGCGACGTTGCCGTACCGCCAGCTCCAGCCCAGGCACCTATCGAAGGCGTGGGACTCGTGCGTTTGGGTGAAATGGAATCCATGCCCAGCCAGCCAACGACAGGCCAGGCGCCCAAGGAATAGGGCGACTTGCCAATCCCTTCGCTGCGCTGTGGATTGTCGGGTCGGTTTCCGCCCTTGGAACAGGACTGCCAAGTTCGCGCAACCGTTTCCAGCTTGGGGCTACTGTGCCTGCTTCCAACCGGGGAAAAGCAGGTCGAGATCGCGCGCGAGCGCTTGCTTCGTCGCCTCAGAGGCGAGATACACCTCGCCGCCTAGGAATTGGATGCCCTTGTGCCCGAGGGCGCGCGGGTCTTCCTCGTCGAGCAAGTCGATCATGCGACACGTGTCGAAGACAATCGTCGCGCCGGGGGGCAGGCGCTCCAGGTCCATGCTCATCCGTTCGAACACACAGCGCTCGAAGCGCATCAAGTTGGCTTGTGTTCGAATATCCATCAAACTGCCGGTTTCGGGGCTCCGGCCGTAGCCACCCTCGAAGCGGCAATCGCGCAGCAGCATGGCGCTGCCTGCGGTCGAGAATGCGCAGGAAGCCCCGCTGCCCGTGTCGAACCCGATCACGCGCACGCGCTCCATGAGGATGGTCGCATACTTGTGTCGAAGATCGGTGAGGCAGTCGTCGTTCGTCTTGATCGTGCAATCCCGAATGGTCAGGCGATCGACCGGGCCCCGGATGTGAATTTCGTCCGCGACCAACAAGCTCGCCTGCATCCCGCTGCCTGTGATCGTGACGCACGCGGGCCAATTCCTGGGGTCGCCGGGCCATTCTGACAGCTTGGTGACGCCGGGCGGCAAGACAATCTGCACGGCGCCGGGAACGTCCCGTATCTCAGCGAATACCTTGACGCTCATCGAAGGGCCAAGCGATTGGCAGGTGAACTGAGCTGCGTACTTGTGAGCATCCGACACAACCTCAGGCAAGGGGCCAAGGCCGCCGGCATCCAAGGCTGCCAGGACAGCGAACAACCCGGCGCGGTCTAGTTCGTTGGTCGCGACATCGCGCTCGGTTTGCCTGTTCGCCAGATCGCGGCCGATTTGTCGCGGTCCGGAGCGCACCATGATCTCGTAACGCTGGAGACCCTCTTGCACCTCACCGGGTGGTATCTGATCACGGCGCACTGCGAGCCATCCAAGCGCGATTTCCTTCGCGCCGTACCCCCGTTGCACGGGACCAAACACTTCGCCTTCGTCGGGCGCGCCGCTCAAGCCTGGATCGATCTCGCGCGTGACTTGTTCCTTGGCTGTTTGCGCTGGTGGGGCGATGGGTTCTTGGATGTGCGTCGCGGGCGCAGCTGCGCTCCGAGAATCGTTCGCGATCCCAGGCGTCATGTCGTGACGCGGCGCGCGCAGGATTTGAGCGAGCAAGAAGCCCCCAGCCGCGCCGGCAAGCAGTGCAAGAACCAGGACGCTAGGGTTGCGCAAGACGTTCCTTGTGGATCTTTGTCGGGTGAACCAGGCTGGGAACGCCCGGACTGCGCGAGGTCCGCGCTTGGTGGCTGCGAGCAGGCTTGATCCTAGCGCTCTAGCCGCGACTTGTCTCGCGCCGGTGTACCACGCTCACGCTGGCTTGGTCCGTGGGCCAGAGCACTAGTTCGCCGACGTTGATATGCGCCGGGCGCGTGACGATCCACACGATCGCGTCCGCGACGTCCGCGGGAGCTAGGGGCGTCAGCCCTTGGTACACCTTGGCCGCGCGTTCCTGGTCTCCGCGCATGCGCACCAAGCTGAACTCGGTGTGCACCATGCCCGGGTCGACAGTCGCGATTCGAAGGCCTTTGCCTGCCAGGTCCAGGCGCAAGCCTTCGTACAGCGCGCGCACGGCGAACTTGGTGGCGCAGTACACGCCGCCGCCGGGATAGACCTGGCGTCCGGCGACGCTGCCTAAGAGCACGAGGTCGCCGCGGCCGCGCTCGACCATTTTGGGCGTCACGGCGCGCACGGTGTGTAAGAGTCCCTTGATGTTTGTGTCGATCACTTCGCTCCAATCGGCCGGATTGGCTTGGTCGATGCGATCAGTTCCAAGCGCCATGCCGGCGTTGGCCACGGCTAGGTCGAAGGCTTGCGACCCCAGAAGCTTGGAGCACGCGTCGTAGTCGCGCACGTCCAGTTCGAGCGCCTGAGCTCTCGGGCCTAGCTCGGCTGCCAAAGCGCGAACGCGTTCGATGCGCCGGGCCGCCAGCACCACCTGGGCTCCCGCCGCGATCAGTGCGCGGGCGGTCGCGGCCCCAATGCCGGCAGAAGCGCCGGTGACCAAACACAGTTTTCCAGACAGAGCTTGCATTGCGGTACTGTAGCTAGGAGTACTTGGCCCCGTTCGTAGGCCGGCCGCGCCCCAAAGGAATTTCCGTGCAGATTGGCCCAATTCTTGTCGCGTCCCTTTTCCTTTGCTGCGCCTGCGCCGGCTGTGGTGCGCCCAGACCTGGTGCGCCTGGCTCCGGGGCCAAGCAGGGTTCCAGCGCGGGCGAGCCCGCGCCGCCCGCTGCGACCATTGCCGGAGGCAAACTCGTCCTGATCCACGGCGGCAAGATCTACACCGGAGCTCCCCATTGGGACGTGGTGGAGGCGCTGCTCGTGCAAGACGGAATGGTGGTCACGGCCGGCCCTTTGGCGGACCTGCGCGCGCTGGCGGCCCAGGCCGTGCGCGAAATCGACCTCCAGGGCGGCTACGCCATGCCTGGGCTCCACGACGCCCATGGGCATCTTTTGGGCCTGGGCACGGCGCTCATTCAGGTGGATCTCCAAGGCAGCACCAGTTTCGCGGACGTTGTCGAGCGCGTGCGTGCGCGCGCCAAGGAAACGCCGGCGGGTGAGTGGATCGAGGGGCGCGGCTGGGACCATACGCGCTGGCCGGGAGCGGAATTTCCGCATCACGCGGCCCTGTCGCAAGCGATCCCGGATCATCCTGTGCTGCTCGATCGCGTCGATGGCCACGCCGCCATTGCGAACCAAGCCGCCTTGGAGCGCGCCGGTTTGTGGCGCGCGTTCGATAGCGAAACAGCCATCGAGGGCGGCCGCGTTCACTTGGATCAAACCAGGTTCCCCAGTGGCGTCTTGATCGATGCGGCCGTGGACCGGGTGCGCGCAATCGTTCCTTCTCCCTCGGACAGTCAAGTCAGGGAGCGTTTGCTCTTGGCGCAAGCCCACCTGCTGGAGCTAGGGCTGGTGGCGATGCACGACATGGGCAGTTCGCCTCAGGCCTTGCGCATCCTGCGCAAGCTGGAAGCCTCCGGCGGTTGGCACTTGCGCGTGATCAGCTACCTCTCCGGGGACCAGCCGTGGCAACCATCCGACCTGCGGCTGGTGCCGCGCGTGCGACCTAGCGCGGATCGTTTTGGGCGCGTGCTGCTGGCGGGCGTCAAGTTGTACGCCGATGGCGCGCTTGGTTCGCGCGGGGCCGCGTTGCTCGAGCCCTATGCCGACGAGCCCAGCCAGTCTGGATTGTTGCTGGCTTCGCGCGAGGTCTTGGCGCAGCGCCTAAAAGCTTGCGCCAAGGCCGGCTTGCAGCCGGCGATTCACGCCATCGGTGACCGCGCCAATCGGATGGTGCTCGACTTGTACGCGGATTGGATCGTGGCTCACGCGAACGCCGCTGGGCTTCGGCCGCGCATCGAGCACGCGCAAATGGTCGCGGCGGTGGATGTTCCGCGCTTCGCGGCGCTGGGCGTAATCCCTTCGATGCAGCCGACGCACGCGACCAGCGACATGCGCTGGGCACAGGCGCGCGTCGGCGCCGCGCGGCTGGAGGGCTTGTACGCCTGGCGCAGCCTGGCTCCCGAATTGGGATCGCTGGCGCTGGGCAGCGATTTTCCGGTGGAAAGCGCCAGCCCCTTGGAGGGCCTGTACGCCGCTCGCACACGGCAAGACGCCCAAGGCGAGCCCCCTGGCGGCTGGCTGCCGCTGCAGTGTCTGACTGCGGACCAAGCGGCTGCCGGCTACACGCTTGGTGCAGCGCGGGCTGCGCGCTTGGAGCAGCGCCTCGGCTGTTTGCGCGAGGGCTTCGCGGCGGATGTGTCCGTGTTCGACGTGGACCCGCTAGACTTGGACGCCGCTCGACTGCTGGCGGGCCAGGCCCGCGCCGTCATCATCGATGGCGTCGTGGTTTGGAAGCGCTAGTCTGGCGCGCTCTCGCCCAATGCGCTCTCGTTCCCATTCGTAACCAGTTCCTGCTCCCGCATCAGCCCCTGGCATGGTCCAAATCGACATCGTCTACCGCGGTGACTTGCGCTGCGAATCCGTGCACGCACCTTCCAAGGCGCAGTTGTCGACCGATGCGCCGCTGGACAATCAGGGCAAGGGGCAAAGCTTCTCGCCGACCGACTTGGTGGCGACCGCGCTTGGATCCTGCATGCTGACCACCATGGGCATCGTGGCCAAACGCCACGGCTGGAACATGGAAGGTGCGCGCGCGCGGGTGATCAAGACCATGGTGGCCGATCCGGCGCGGCGCATCGCCAAGCTGGAAACACAGCTGGTGATTCCCGGCGATTTCGATGCGCGCGCCAAGCAGGCTCTGGAACTAGCCGCCAAGCAATGTCCCGTGCACAAGACCTTGTCGGCGAGCGTCGAAATGCCGCTGACGATCTCGTGGACCGGGAGTTCCTCCCCGGCCGCCCAGGGCGCATGAGTGCTCGCCTGGCCTTGGCGATCATGTTGATCGCCTGTTCCGTGGTCGCTTTCGTGGCCTGGTTCCGCGGGGGCAAGCAGCAGCATCCTGGCGGCGGTCCGAGCCCTGTGACGGGTGAGAGTATTGCCATCCCGGGTACTTGGCCGCGCACCGTCCTGTCGGGCGACGGAACTTTGATCGAGCTGGAATCCGCGCCAAGACGCGTGGTCGCGGCCACGGCGCGCGCGCTGGAATTCGCCTCGGACTTGATCGCGCCCGAACACATCGCGGCCATTCCCGAGCAGGCCCTCGAGTACGGCGCGCTCGACGTGCGCGAGGCAGAGTTCGTCTCGCACCCGCGCTTTGCAACCTACACCGCGGAAACGGTGCTGGTGTTCGAGCCTGACTTCGTGCTCGCGGATACCTGGCAGCAGGCCCAAACGCATCAGCGGCTGCGCGAAGCGGGGGTTCCGGTTCTCGTGCTTGGCGATGTGGCGACCTGGGCACAGGCGCGCGCTGCCTTGGAACTGGTCGGGCACGCCCTGGGAGCCGATGTTCGCGCGCAGGATTTGATCGCCGAATACGAACTGCGCGTCAATCGCCTGCAGCTGGACAAGGCCGACCCCGAACCGATTCTTGCGCTGGCCTACTCCAATTTCGGAGCAGAGGGCTTTACCTGCGGCCAAGACACTTCGCTGTCAGAGATGATGCGCCTAGCCGGGCTGGTCAACGTCGCGGAGAAATCGGGGCTCAAAGGGCACGCCTCCATCAGCTACGAGCAACTGCTGCAATTCAATCCGGAATTGATATTGGTCAGCCGGCCCATCCGCGCGCGCAAGTCTTCCTCCGGGGAACGCGGTGGAGCAGCGGCAGAGCTGCTATACGGCGAACAGAGCTTGTCCACCCTGCGCGCCATCAAGTCGCGCAGCATCATCACACTGCCTGCGTCCATGTACGCGAGTGCGTCCCACCGTTTGGTTGCAGGCGCGGAAGTGCTCGCCGCGCAAGTCGCGCTGTGGCGCGCCGAGCGTCTGCGCTTGGTACCTGCTGTCGAGCAGCCGTGAATCGTGCGCCTGGTTCGTCTTCGACGGCGCTCTGGTTTGTCCTGACTTCGTGCCTAGCACTGGCGGTCATGGTCTTGTCCGTGACCGTCGGGCCGACCTCGGTCGGTTTGCCGGATCTGGCGCGCGGTGTGGCGAGCATGCTCGGACTGGACAGCGGCGGCGTGCCGCTCGAGCGCTCCAGACAAGCGATCGTGGAACTGCGCGTGTGGCGCGCGCTGACGGCGGGCGGCGTCGGCGCCAGTCTGGCGCTGGCGGGGGCGCTGCTCCAGGGCCTCTTTCGCAACCCCTTGGCGGCTCCGTCGCTCCTGGGGCTAACCAGCGGGGCTAGCCTCGGCGCAACGGTGGCCATCCTCCTGGTCGGCGGATACGCGCCCAACTTGGTCATGGAAGTGCGCGGGGAAATGGCCACCTGGCTCATACCGGTGTTCGGATTTGCGGGCGCATTGGGCACAGCCTTGCTGGTCACGCTGCTTGCGGCTCCGGGCGGTCGCATTGCCACGGCCACGTTGCTCCTAGTGGGCATCGCCGTGAACTTGTGCGTATCGGGAGTGGTCGTGGCCTTGCAGTCGATCGTGCTCGCAGATTGGGAAGTCAGCCGCGCGATCCTCGCCTGGTCCTATGGATGGCTCGACGACCGCAAGGGGCTCCACGCGCTCACGGCTTGGGCGGGACTCGCCGTGGCCGCTCTCACGCTGCCCTTCGTGTCGCGCGAGCTGGACTTGTTTCGCGGCGGGGAAGAGGACGCCAGCGCTCTGGGTGTCAACGCGCCGCGCGTGCGGGCGTTGTGCCTGGTGGCTAGCGCGCTGGCCACGGCGTGCGCCGTTTCGGTTGCGGGCCAGATTGCCTTCGTGGGCTTGATCGTTCCGCACCTGGTGCGCTTGTGCGGCGGCTCGCTGTTTGCTCGTGTCTTGCCGCTTTCCATTCCGGCCGGGGCGCTGTTTCTCGTGGGAGCCGACACGCTGCAGCGCGCGTTGCTCAAGGGCTCGGCTTTTCCGCCAGGCGTGCTCATGAGCTTGGTGGGAGGGCCCTTTTTTCTGGTTTTGATCCTGCGCCAGCGGCGCAGCGCGATGACATGGTAGCGCGCCTAGTAGCTCGCGGCGTGTGCCACACCTATCCCGGCGGCGTGCGCGCGCTGGATGGCGTCGACGTGGAGCTCGCAGCTGGTGAGGTGCTGGTGGTGATCGGCCCCAATGGCAGCGGCAAGAGCACGCTTTTGCGCTGCTTGGCCGGATTGCTGCATGCCAGTGCGGGGACGATCACGCTCGATGGGGCGCCTGTGGCCAGCTTGCCTGCCCGGCAGCGGGCGCGCGCCATGGCCGTCGTGCCTCAGTACTTGCCGGCCCTGCCGGACCTCAAAGTCGTCGACTTCGTGCTTGGGGGTCGCTACGCGCACGCGCGCAGATTCGCGTTCGGTCGCAGCGAGGATCTGGCGCTGGCCCGCGCTGCGCTCGGACGCGCGGACGCAGCGCAGTGGGCGGAGCGGACCATGAACGAGCTCTCCGGCGGCCAACGCCAGCGCGTGCTGTTCGCGCGCGCCTTGGCCCAGGATGCGCGACTGGTCTTGTTCGACGAGCCCACCAGTTCCCTGGATCCCGAGCACCAACTGGCGGCTTTCGAGAGCATCGCTTCGCTCAGCCGGGGCCAAGGCGCCAGCCTGGTGGTGACGCACGATCTGAACCTGGCCAGCCAATTTGCCACGCGTATCTTGCTCCTAGCCGATGGCAAGGCGGTGGCCACCGGCTCCGTGTCGGACATCTTGCGTCCCAGCGTGCTCGAACCGGTCTACGGCCGCTGCCTCCATTTTGGACGGATCGAATCCGGCGGCGCCTCGCGACCCTTCGTGTTGCCCTGGAGTGGTGGGCCAGTACAGTGACCGGCCCCAAACCCCGTTAGGACGTCGCCACGTGTCAGAAAACTCCACCCTGGTTACCGAGCGCCACTTCGAGTACATCCGCCAGCGCACTACGCCGGAAGACAAGCTCTTGGCGGAGCTCAAGCTGGCCGCGCGTGCCAAGGGCATTCCTCCCATCTGGGTCGCCCCGGAGCAAGCGTCCTTGATGCAGATCTTGCTGCGCGCGGCGTGCGCCCGTGAAGTGATCGAGGTCGGCACTCTGGCGGGCTATTCGGCGATTGCCATGGCGCGCGCGCTGCCCGTCGGAGGGCGCGTGCGCACCATCGAACTCGAACCCAAGCACGCCTCCTTCGCTCGCGAGTGGGTAGCCAAAGCCGATCTTGCGGAGCACTGCGGGCGCGTCGAGGTGTATGAGGGAAGCGGTGCCACGGTGCTGGAAGGCTTCGAGGCTTGCAGCGCCGACGCGGCTTTCCTGGACGCGGACAAAGCCAGCTACCCCTTGTACTTGGAGCACAGCCTGCGCATCGTGCGGCCCGGAGGTTTGATCATGGTCGACAACGCCTTCGCATTCGGGCAGTTGTTCGATGACAAGCCCAGCGACCGGGAGGCGCCCGCCGTGCGCGCCTTCAACGAGCATATGTCGCGCCAAAGCGGCCTGCAAAGCGTGATCGTGCCGATCGGGGATGGACTGTGGGTCGGCGTGGTCCTGTAGCCGCGATGCACACCGACAAGAGAGCGTTCGCCGCGGCGGTCTGGCTCGCGGTCCTGGTCTGTTTCGTCGGGCCAACTCGGGGCGCGGTCCAGCATGCGTCGCCGCAGACTTTTGCGCTGACAAAGGGCGAGCGCGTGTGCTTGGTAGGCAATGCTCTCGCTGAGCGCATGTTGCACTCCGGCTGGCTCGAGGCGCTGGTGCAAACGCGCTATCCAGACCTGGAGCTCAGCTTTCGCAATTTGGGTTTCTCGGGCGACGAAGTCGATCGTCGCCAGCGCACCGACGGCTTCGGCACGCCACAGGAGTGGCTTGATCGCTGCCAAGCCACGCTCGTTTTGGCCTTCTTCGGCTACGGAGAGTCGCTGCGCGACGAGGCTTCGTTCGGCAAGCTCGAACGCGCGCTGGGCGAGTGGCACGACACGCTGGGAAAGCGCCGGCTGGTGCTGTTCTCTGCGCTGCCCCGTGAAGCGGCCAAGGGCCGCGCGCTGGCGGATCCCGCGCTGTTCGATGCCCGGCTGCGGGCGGTGAACCAGGTGTTCGAGCGTTTTGCGCGCGAGCGCAGCCTGACCTACGTCGATCTGTTCGAGCCCATGGGCGCGGCCTTCGCCGCTTCCAAGGAGCCCTTTACCGTCGACGGCGTGCACCTCAACGAGGACGGCAACCGCGTGCTCGCGCATCTAGTCGCGAGCAAGCTGTTTGGTTTCGAGCAAGCCCAATTGGACCAAGGACGATTGGCCAGCGTGCGTGGCCTGGTCCTGGCCAAGGACAAGTTGTGGTTCGAGCGCTACCAGGTCACCGACGGCTACAACGTGTATGGCGGCCGGTCGAAGCTGCACTACACCGAATCGATGGTTTCCAAGGGCGGGGGGCAGGACTACGAAACCGGGCTCTCCAACTTCGAAGTGATGCAGCGCGAAATGGAGATCTTGGACGGCCTGTGCGCGCACCATGACCGCCAAATCCAGAGCGCGGCAAGAGGCCAAGATGCGGGCGCCCTGCCGCGCGCTCCGCTGCCACCGCCCATCGTGGTGCCGACCAACCGGCCGCGCACCGAGCCCTTCCTGTCCGGCGAGGCGGCTACCCTACGCATGCAAGTCGCTGCCGGCTACCAGGTGCGCTTGTTCGCCAGCGAGGCCGAGTTTCCCGAGCTTGCCAACCCCGTGCAAATGTCCTTCGACGCGCGCGGGCGCTTGTGGGTGGCGGTCTGGCCAAGCTATCCCCACTGGCGCGTGGATCAGCCCGTCGACGACGCTTTGCTGATCTTGGAAGACCAAGATGGCGACGGACGGGCCGACAAGGTCACCAAGTTCGCGAGCGATCTGCGCAATCCCACGGGCTTTGAATTCTGGGGCGGCGGCGTGCTGGTCGCCCAGTGTCCGGACCTGGTGTTCTTGCAAGATACCGATGGCGACGACAAGGCGGACAGGCGCGAACGCGTGCTGCACGGCCTGTCTTCGGGCGATACGCACCACTCCGCCAATAGCTTTGTCCTCGGCCCGGATGGCGGACTGTATTTCCAAGAAGGCGTGTTCCACCGCTCGCAAGTGGAGGCCGTCAACGGTGTCTTGCGCCAACGCGACGCCTGCGTGTGGCGCTTCGATCCGCGCACCTTTCAAGTCGAGCGTTACATCAGCTACGGCTTCGCCAATCCCCACGGCCATGTGTTCGACCGCTGGGGGCAAGAATTCGTCACTGATGGCACCGGCAACACGAATTACTACGCACTGCCGTTTTCGGGCGCGCTGCCCGAGTTCGAGCAGCACAGCGGCTATTTCCCGTTCTTCGACCAGCGATCGCGCCCGGCCGCTGCTACCGAGATCGTTTCCAGCCGGCATTTCCCGCCCCAGGCTCAAGGCAATTACCTGATCGCCAACGTGATCGGGTTCCAGGGCATCTTCCAGTACCGAGTGTTCGATCAAGGTTCGGGTTTTGGGGCCGAGGAAGTCGAGCCCTTGCTCTCCAGCACGGACCCGCATTTCCGGCCCAGCGATTTGGAATTCGGACCCGACGGCGCGTTGTGGTTCTTGGATTGGCACAACCCGCTGATTGGCCATATGCAGCACCACTTGCGCGATCCCAGCCGCGACGCCAAGCACGGTCGCGTGTATCGGCTGCTGCACAAGGAGCGCGCGCTGCTTGTGCCCGAGGTCATCGCCGGCGCTTCGTTGGACGAACTGATGCAGCGCCTGACCAGCCCGGAAAATCGCGTGCGCTATCGCGCGCGCATCGAGCTGGGCGCGCGCGACGAGCAGCAAGTGATCGAGGCCGCGCGCGCGTTCGGGCTTTCGCAAACGGACACGCACGCGCAATTGGAGGCGCTGTGGGTGCAGGCGCAGCGCGGCCAGCTCGACCGGCCGCTCCTGGACAAGCTGCTGAGCTGCGACGACGCGCGTGCGCGTGCAGCGGCAACGCGCGTGCTGCGCCACTTGCGGCACACGGCGCCAATGGCGCAGGAGCTGATCGCAACCAAAGTGAGCGACCCGCACCCGCGCGTGCGCCTGGAAGCCGTGGTGGCCTTGTCGTGCTTCGACAACGCCCAGGCCGCAGAGCAGGCCCTGCAGTTGTTGACGCTGCCCGAGGAATTCGCCTCGGACCGGTACCTGGACTACGCACTGACGGAAACGCTGCGCGCCTTGGAGAAGCCGTGGAAGAAGGCACTCTTGGATGGCGGCTCAACCGGCGCGCTTGGCCCCCAGGGCTGGGCGCGCCTGCTGCCGGGGCTTTCCAGGTCCGAATTGGAGCGCGTGCCGCCCAGCGAGTTCGTGTGGGAAGAGTGGCTCCTGCGGCCGGATCTGGACACCCAGCGTTACCTCGCGGCGCTGAATGGATTGGCGGCGCTGCGCGGGTCGTCCGCTTGGACCGAGTTCGAGGGCGCGCTCGTGCGCGCCGACCGGCGCCCGGAAGGCCACGCCGATCACCATGTGGCGACTTTGTTCTCTCTCGAGCGGCAGGTGCCGCTGGAAGGCGCGCGCGCTGTGCCTGCGGAAACGTGGGAGCGGCTAGCCCAGACGAGCAAGCGCTTGGCGACACGACAAATGGCTCGCGCGCGCTCGCTGGGGCAGCCGGGCGCTCTGGAGCGCGCTTGGAGCGCGTGCTCCGGCAACGCCGCGAGTCAAAACGAGCTTTTTGCGCTGACGCGATTTTTCGACCAGCCCGAGCTGCGCGAACACATGGAGCGCTTCGCGCTCGAAACCTTGGAACGAGCCCCGGCGAAGCCCGGAACCGTCCCGGATTCCGCGCGACGGGGAATCTTGGGCCGATTCGTGCGCCTGGAACTGCCGGGCCCGCGGCGCACGCTGACTCTAGCGGAAGTGGAGCTGTTTTCGGGCCAGGAAAACGTGGCCCGCAAGGGGACCACAAGCCAATCCTCGATGGCTTGGGGCGGCGTGCCCGAGAAGGCGATCGACGGCAATTCCAGCGGCACGTTCCAGGATGGGGGGCAATCGCACACGGTCGAGGACCAGCCCGACCCCTGGTGGGAACTGGATCTGGGCGCGCCGGTGCAGCTCGAGCGCCTCGTGATCCACAACCGCGTCGAGGAGGATTTCGGCGCGCGCCTAGACGGCTGCGTGGTCACGGTCCTCGACGAGCAGCGCCGCAGCCTGTTCGAGTGGCACATGGGCCCGGCTCAAGCGCTCGCGCAAGTCGATTTGGTCGCGTCCGAGGCTTCCAGCAAGCTCGCCGCGGCGCGCGCCGCGGGCGTGCTCGCTGCCAGCAGTCGCGATCCAAAGCGCTTGGCCAACGCGCTGGCCGCAAACCTGGACCAACCGCAGTGGGCTGCGGAGATGTCCCAAGCCTTGGCCGCCATCGCGCGCGAGCACTGGCCGAAACCAGCGCTGCTCGAACCGCGGCTCGAGTCGCTGCTCGCAAAGCGCGCAAGTAGCGAGCTCGACATGGCCTCGATGACTGCGCGCGATCGCCAACTGGCAGCCGCGTTGATGCGTCTGGCCCCCGGACTGGAACCCGCGCGCCGCGCCCACTGGAACGCTGTAGTAGACGAGATCGGACCGACGGTGGCGGTGATTCGGCCGCTTCCAGACAGTCTGCGTTTCGACGTGACCCAGATCAGCGTGCTGGCGGGCAAGCCCATGGAAATCGTGTTCGAGAACGTGGACATCATGCCGCACAACTTGGTCGTGGTGGCGGTCGGAGCCTTGGCCAAGGTAGGTCTAGCGGCGGAGCGCATGCCAAGCGACGCCAGGCCGGGCACGCGCGCCTTCGTTCCGAGCATGCCGGAGGTTTTGCACGCCACCAAGCTCTTGCGACCCGGCGAAAGTGAGACGCTCAGCTTTCGCGCTCCCAGCCAGCCCGGCGAGTACCCGTTCGTGTGCACCTTTCCTGGTCACTGGACGCTCATGAACGGTACGTTGCAAGTCCACGGCAATGCGGAAGAGTTGGCCGCAGCGCGCGCGCGTGAGGCCGCCGTCGACTCAGGTTCCCCTGATGCACGCGCTTTGGGCGCGTCGCCGGCCGCGCAGCGCGCTTTCGTGCGCGACTGGAAGATCGCCGATTTCGAAGACTCACTAGCGTCCGGGCGACTCGTGGCCGCGGACGTAGCCAAGGGCCGCCGCATCTTGGATGCCGCTTCGTGCCTGCGCTGCCATGCGAGTGATGCGACCAGCGCGGTGATCACCGGCCCGGCGCTGGTAGACGCAGTCAGCTGTCGGCCGAACCCGCTGGAGCTCTTGCGCCACGTGCTCGAGCCCTCGCTCGAGATCCGCCAGGGCTACGAAAGCGAATTGATCGTCACGACCGATGGACGGGCCGTGGCCGGACGGGTGCTCGGCACACACGCAGGTGTCGTGGAGATCTTGGACGATCCCTACCGCGGCGAGCCTGTGCGAGTGCCCGAGTCGGAAATCGAAGAACGCCGCCCGTCGTCCTTGTCGGCCATGCCCAGCGGATTGCTCTCGACCTTCGAGAAGTCGGAGATCCTGGATCTGCTCGCTTACTTGGAATCGCTGCGCAACTGATCGGCCGTGGCCGCGTGGTCGGCCGGTTTCACGCCGCGCCGGTAGGTTCCAAAGCCAAACGCGCTGGGCTGGTAGGGTACCACGGGCGCAACCTGGGCCCGCTCGGGGATCTGGTCTTCCAGACCGCATCCCCAGTAGACCGCGTTGACGAGCAAGCGCCGCAAATCTTCGCAGGCAAAATCGGTGGCCGCGCCGATCGTCGAACACAGCACGCGCTGGGGCTGTTTGCTTTCGCTCTGGCGTTCTTGGATCCACACCAGCGGCATGCGCGGCTGGTTGACTGCGCCGACTACGGCTGGCGAGGTGGGCTGCATGCCCTCTTGCACCGAACCTTCGAGCAAGACGCGCGTACCTTGGGGCAGGGGACTGACGGCGTACACGTCGCTGGGTCCCCACACATCGGACACGCCGCGCAGGATAGGGTGCATGGCAGCTCCTTCGGCCACGACGCCGCGCGTACTTTGGCTGCCGTGGGCGCCGTGGTGCGCAACCCAACTGGTGCCCAGCACCGCGCCGCCGAATCCAGCTTTCCAGTTCGGTCCGGCGTGGTCCCAGCTCCAATGGGCGTAGGGACTGGTCGAGGCCGGCTCGTAGGCGAAGGCGTGCGTCGCAGTGCGCAGGGCAATCAACGGCTTGCCGCTTTCGACGTAGCGCGCCACGCGCGCCATGTCGGTGTCGGAGAGGCGCCGAAAGCGCAGGAACAAGACCACTATGTCCGCCGTCTCCAGCGCTTCCAGTCCGGGCAAGTTGCCCTTTTCCTCGGGGTTGATGTGGCCGGTCGCCGGGTCGACGCTGAACGTTACGCGGCAATCGAAACCGTGGTGCGCGGCCAGCACCTGACCCAGCATGGGCAGGGCTTCCTCGGACCGATATTCGTCGTCGCCGCTGACAAGCAGCACGCGCCGCCCTCGGCCGGGCCCCGTTTGGCCGGGATACTCGACGTAGGACGCGGGTAAAGCTGTCGCCGCAGGCGCCTGCTGCGGCCTGGAACCGGACCAAGACCCGGCAAGGGGGAGGCACAATAGCAAGACAAAGCAGCGCATGCCCGCGATGATAGCGCGGCGGGCGGCATCCTCTAGCGATTAGCATGGCGCACCCTGCCCGCACACCCCTTCCAACATACGCCGCACATGATCGTTCCGCGCACGAGCCGAAAAGACATCCTCGCCAAGCTGCACGCCAAGGCCAAGGCGCGCGTTCCGATCATGATCGCCAGTGCGGGCAGCGGCCTGGTGGCGCAATTGCTGGAGGAAGCCGGCGTGGATTGCGTAAACACCTTTTCAGGCGCGCGTCTGCGCGCAAACGGCATGGGCACGATGGCCATGATGTGGCCGATTCTGGATTCCAACGAGCAGACGCTGCGCTACACCCAAGAGGACATCATGCCGGCGCTGCGCGGCAAGGCTTTCGTGTGCGCGTGCCTGAATCCCAATGACCCGCTGAAGGACGCGCGCATGTTGATCGATCGCTGCGCGGCCATGGGCGTCGCCAGCGTGTCCAACATCGGTCCTTCCATCAGCTACGTCGACAAGGGCTCGACGATTCGTGCCGTGCTGGAAAAATCGGGCATTACGTTTCAGCAAGAGATCGAGTTCCTGAAACTGGCCAAGACCATGGAACAAGTCACCATTGGCCTGGCCTTCGACGAAGAGGAGAGCGTGGCCATGTGCGCCCAGGCGCAGCCGGACGTATTTTGCTTCCATGCCGGCACCACCAAGGGCGGCCGTACGGGTTTCGACTCGGGGGAGGTGATCGCCCAGACCGCAATGCGCACGGAAGTCGTCTACCAAAGGATTCGTCAGGTATCTCCACACACGCTGCTGGTGTGCCATGGCGCCGCGCTAGAAAATCCCACCGACGCGCAATACATGCTCGACCACACCAGCGGGCACGGGTTTTGGACCGGCTCTTCCACGGAACGTTTGCCGATCGAACGCGCGGTGCTGGCGACAGCCAAGGAATTTACGAGCTTGCGCTTTGGCAAGCAGGCGCCCCGATGAGCCCCGCTGCAGCTGGAACACGCGTCGTGGCCGTGCTGGCCACGCTCGACACCAAAGGCGCCGAAGCGCAGTACCTGCGCGAACAAATCGAACTTCTGGGCGGAGCAGCCCTGTTGATCGACTTGGGTTTGGTCGCTGCCCCCGGGTCACGTCCCGATATCTCGCGCGAGGAGGTGATCCTGGCGGGCGGTTCGACCCTCGAGAGTCTGCTCAAAGAGCCCACGCGCCAAGCCGCATCCCCCGTCTTGATCGGGGGCGCGACGCGCATCTTGAAGGAGCGCTTGGCTACCGGCCGCGTGCACGCCGTGCTGGGACTGGGCGGCACGCAAGGCACCTCCAACTGCACGCAAGTGATGCAGGCGTTGCCTTACGGTTTTCCCAAGTTGATGGTCTCGACGGTGGCCTCGGGCGATACGTCGAGCTTCGTCGGCATCAAGGACGTGACCATGTCCTTCTCGGTGGGGGATCTCTTGGGCCTGAATCCCATCACGCGCAAGATCTTGGCCAATGCCGCGGGTGCCGCGTGGGGCATGGCTCAAAACAGCGTGCAGATCGAAGCCACCAAGACCGGCAAGCCCGTGGTGGGCATGTCGAACCTGGGCGTGCTCACCGAGGGCACGAGCCTGGCGCTCGAATTGCTGCGCGACGCGGGCTTCGAGACCATCGTGTTCCACGCCGTGGGCTCGGGCGGGCGCGCCATGGAGCAAATGATGAAGGACGGCTTGATCCAGGCCGTGTTCGACTACGCCATGGGCGAAATCTCCGATGAGTTGTTCGCCGGATTGCGCGCCGGCGGGCCCGAACGCTGGAGCGTCGCGGGCGCGCTGGGCTTGCCGCAGCTGCTGGTTCCAGGCGGCGCCGAACACATCGGTTTGTTCGTCGAGCCCAATCAGGTGCCCGAGATGTACAAGCACCACAAGCACGTGTTTCACAACCCGCGCGTGTTCGCGCCTCGGCTTTCCGCTGTGCAGCTCGAGCGCGTTGCAGAGGAAGTCGGCCGGCGCCTGGCGAGCACACGCGGAAGGGCGGTGTTCTTGATCCCCACGGACGGCGTCAGCCGCTACTCCGCGCCCGGCGGCCCGCTGCGCGATCCAGAGAGCGACGCGCGCTGGTTTGCGACGCTCGAGCGCTGCATTCCCAAGACGATCGAGGTGCGGGAAATCCATCGCCACGCCGAGCACCCCGACTTCGTGCGCGAAGCCGTTCAGCGTCTGATCGAGCTGGCGGACTAGGTTAGGGGCGTAGAGACTGGCATCGACGGACGCTGGACGCGCGTCCATAGCCACGGCGCGAACAAGCGCAGCACCGTGGAAGCGCCGAAGACCCACAGGTAGGCGCGGTGATCCGCACCCAGCCCCTCCAGCAGCATGCCGCCAGCCAGCGATCCAGTGGCGTAGGCGAGGGCGTTGGTCAAATTGTAGAGCGACAAGATGCTGGCACGGTCGTGTTCCTGTGCGCGTTCGAAGAAAGCCAAGTAGATCCCCA
>JAKFYL010000041.1 GCA_021730845.1 Planctomycetota bacterium
ACAGCATGGTGATAGACCTCCTTGTCGCCGGCCGTGAACAGCGTGACCATGCCCAGTTCCGGTCGCTTGAGCCAAGCTTCGATGTTCTTGCGGATGAAGCGGCGCTTCTTGGCGATGTCCGCCGAGCGCACGATGTGCTCGACGCCGAGCTTGCCGCAAATGCGCGCCTGGTTGCGGCGCGCCAGGTCGGTGACCATGCCCCAGTCGTAGGTGAAGGCCACCGGGTTCATTCCCAGCTTCTTCTTGACGTAGTGCAGGCCGTAAGCCGAGTCGCGACCGCCGGAAAAGGCCACGATCACGTCCGGGCTGCCGTCCTTGGAGCGGTACTTCTCCACTTCACGCAGCAGCGCTTCTTCGCCTTTGACGCTGATCGTCTTCCAGTGGCGGCAGTAGCTGCATACGCCCTGGGCGTCGAAATCCATGAACGGATAGGTCTCGGGCAAGATGCACTTGGTGCAGCGCTTGAGGTCGCGCGCCGTGCGCGTGTGGTCGATGATCTCGACCGCCGGACTGCGGCGTGCCACGAGTTCGCGGGCGGCTTCTTTGGGCCCTTCTTTGGTTTTCGGGGCGCTGCCGTTGGTCGCGGGCTGCGGCACCGATCCGGGAGCGAAAGCAGTCGGGCTGGGAGCCGAAGCCAAGCTGTTGAAGGACGCGCGGCTCATGTCGCGCAGATTGACCAGCACGCCGGTTTGCGCCTTGACTTGTTCGATCGTGACCTTGCCCACGGCCGATTCGAAACCAGAACTCGCAGCCAGTTGGCGCAGGATGTAGCGCTCGGAGGCAAAAGCCAGGAACGTGCCGCGCGCGTTGACGGCGGTGAACAAGGATCCGGTGTTCGTGGCCAGGAGCAAGTTCTCCAGGTCCGACAAGTACAGCGCCACGGAGGCGGCACCGAACATTTCGCCATAGGTAGCCCTGGTGGCCCCCACCAGGTCTCCCGAGCGATCGAAATGCTTGCGCAAGAGCTTGACCAGCACCTCCGTGTCGACCTCGGACACGCGCGTCAAGTCGCCGTGGCGCTTCCACAGCTCCGATTCGTTGACGATGATGCCGTTGTGGATGCCGACCATGCCGTTGCCGATCACGGGCTGGTTGTTTTCCGGCGCCGACTGCATGCCGTTGGTCACCAGGCGCGAGTGGCCGCAAATGGCGACCGCGGCGCCCGCAGCCCCGTTGCTCTTCTTGGAGCCTGCGGCTCCATGTTCCAGGCGCGCCACGGCGCGGTCCATCAGGGCCCGGTACTGCTTGGTGCGCACGAAGTCCGAGGCCGAACCGGCCTGCTTGAGCACGTCGATGGTGGTGCCGTTGTAAACGGCCAGGCCCGCCGCTTCGCGCCCGCGGGTTTCCGAGCACAGGAACAAGCGTTCCACCAAGGAGCGCGCGAAATCCGTCGAAATGGACGGGTCAGGGGAGAGAACGATGCCGAAGATGCCGCACATGGATGGTGGTACCTAGGAGGGCGGCCCTTTGGGGGGACGCCTCGCGAACTGCCTCCCTGGGGCTGGGGCAGCCGCCATGGACCGCCGGAGGGAAACAAGTTCCTTGCGGGAAGGCGACCATGGCTGGAGAGAACAGCGCTTTGGGATGGCGGACGAACGCCACAACTCTAGCACGCCAGCAGGCCCAAGGCCGAGCGTTCGGCGCCCGGCCGCAAACTGCGCCCTCGGAACAGCGCAGGGCCCCGCGGGGGCCCGAACCTAGCGCCCTTGCTGCGCCGAAATCGGCTTCCAGGAGCGAACGAGCGGGAGCAGTTCCTCGGCTAGCAGTTCGTGTCCGCGCAGGTTGATGTGAAATTCCGACCAATAGCAAGGCAAGGGTTCCGCGGCAAAGCGCCCGGACATGTCCAAGGTCTGGATGCCCGCACTTCGGGCCTGATCGAGCAGGCGCCCGGCTAGGCGGGATCCAATGCGCGCGTGCTCCTCGCTGAGGCCAGCAGCCTCCATGACCCGCCGGCGCGTATTCAAGACCTCGGATTGGCCCACGTCAAACGCCGAGGGGATATGCACGAGCACCCAGGGTACTTGCTGGCTGCGAGCCAGAGCATCCATCTCTTGGCATACCCACCAAGCGGCGCCCAAGGCCAAGTCGGCTTCGTCCGGAAAACTCTCGAAGTACACCATTTGGTTGAAGCCCTGGGTCAGTGCTTCGGTATTTACGTCGGCAATGCGTTTCAGACGCTCGAAATAGCCCACCGGCTGGGGCGGCGCGAGTTCGCGCTGGAAAAAGTGCAGCGGCGTGAGCACGTCTAGGAAGTCATTGCCGCTGAAAAACACAACGACGTAGCCTTTGCACTTTAGGTCCTGGTGCGCCTCCATGCTTCCCAGGTAGCCATAGAAGGACTGGCCCATCACGCCGGCATTCAGCACCTCGACGGTGGAAGCGGGCGGCTCGGCCAGCAGCAAAGATTCCAAGCGTGCGCAAAAACTCTCGGAATTGTTGCAAAGGCCGTCCGTATGCGAGTCCCCCACGACAAGCACGCGCAGTTCCGGCTGGGTGGTCGAAAGTGGAATATCGCGCCGAAAGCCCTGCTCGTTGGTGCGCCGCGTCCATTGGCCGGCTGGATGGTCCGAGAACGGATGAGTGGTTTCGATTCCTGGCCGGTAGCGCCAGTAGCACTTGGGGTGGTACTCGTACAGGCCGTAGTCGACAGCGAACAGCGCTTCGACCTCGTGTTCCGCGATCGGCGTGCGCGCAAAGCGAGCCGGCGCTTTCGGCTGCCCCTGGGACCGTAATGTCTCCAGCAGGGCGGCAGTGGACCCGCGCTTGTCGACTAAGCGCGTCACGGGCGGCTCGCGCGCCATCCACCTCCAAGCCGCGACTGATCCGGCCGCCAGAATGGTGGCCGAAAGCGCCACCTTTACCCGCCAGGAGCCCATATCTATTAGCTTATACAAAGCCATGCGTGCGGCAGCGACAACGGGCGCCACAGTTTTCGTCGCAGCGCTGCTTTGCAGCGGCTGCGGCCGGCAAGTCCAAGCCGGAGCGACGGTAGACGTCACGAACGAGGCTGGAGTGCTGCAAGCTCGCGGCGCCCTGGTGGACGATCTTCCCAGCGGACCTTGGACTCACTTCCATCCGGGCGGCGAAAGACTCAGCGCCGGCAACTACGAGCGCGGCAATCGCAGCGGTCGCTGGAGTACTTGGCGGACGGATGGCTCGCTGGCGTCCGAGGATGACTACGTCGACGGCAAGCGCTCGGGTCCATCCCAGATCTTTCATGCCACCGGGCGCCCCGAGAGCCTGAGCCAGTACCGCGACGATCAACGCCACGGCAGCTACCAAGAATGGAACACCCAAGGGGCGCTGCGCACCCAGGGTCAGTACGAGCAGGACTTGCGCGAGGGAATTTGGCGCTTCTTGCACGACAACGGCCAACTCGCCAGCGAAGGTTCTTTTCGCGCCGACCAACGCCATGGATTGTGGCGCGATTGGTACGAGGACGGCCGGCCGCGACGCGAGGGCTCCTGGCAATCCGGCGTGCCACAGGGTCACTGGGTCGACTGGTATGGAAACGGACACAAACGCAGTGACGGAAACTACGCGGCCGGTGTCAAGGACGGTACGTGGAGCACATGGCTCGAGTCTGGCCAGCTGGAAGCCACGGTGACCTTCCGCCAAGGAGCCCTCCATGGCCCGGGGGTGCGCTACTGGCCGAACGGCAACAAGCAGTGGGAGGGAGTCTTCGAGGCCGGCCAGCGCACAGGCTCCTGGAAGATCTGGCACGAGGATGGTCAGCTCGATTCCGCCGAAAGTGGCGAGTACGTCGCCGACGTGCGCCAGTGAACCACGCTCGCGGTGCTAGCGCAGGAATCGCCGGCACTCCAGCGCGGTAGCGCCGATTGCGCCCGCCGCTTCGCGCAAGCATTGGTCTAGGTCCCGCACGGGTTGCCAATCGTAGTCGTAGGCCTCGCTCGCGCCGCCGTGCGCGGCCAGCGGCAGCACGACGATGGCGTTCTTGGTCCACAGGCCAAGCGTGTCCCAGCCGGCGACGACGCGCTCGCGCCCGGCGGGAGGATCGAGCAAGTTTTCGCCCGTGCACCAGCGCTCGCGCACCAGCGGGCTAGCGCCCAGATATTCCAAGATCGTAGGCGCCAAGTCCACGTGGCTGGTGGGCCGCTCTTCCACGCCGGGCTCGATACCCGGGCCGCGCAGCACCAGCGGCACGAGCACTTGCGTGCGGGTGAAGTTGCTGGTGTGGCCCCAAAAGCCGTGCTCTTGGAATTCTTCGCCGTGATCGCCGGTGATGATCACCAGCGTTTGCGCCGCTTCCCCGCTGGCTTCCAAGGCGCGCAACATCGTCCCAATGCTCGTGTCAGCGTCGTAGACCGCGTTCTTGTAGCGATTGAACACGGATTGGGCCTGGAGCTTGGCCGCGTCGCCGGTCAGATCGAAGTAGTCGAGCTGCTCCGCGAACGGCACGAACGGCGTCACGCCGGTGTGCAGGTTGTAGTTGGCGTGCGGCGCATCCACGAAGGCAAAGCAAAAAAAGGGCCGCTTCTCCTGTGTCGCTTGGCGCTGCGCCATCCACGCGCCAAAGCGTTTCACCAGCTCGGCGTCGCGGCTGGCCTTGGGAGTGCGCGGCAAGGCGTCTTCGACCTTGTCCTCGACCTTGACCCACGCGGTCGAGCGCAATTCGGGAAAGCTCATCGAAGCCGTGCCCCAAATGCGAAATTCGTAGCCCAGTTCCAAGAGCGCATCGACCAGCACCGGCGAAGTGTTTTCGGCGTACACAGGCGCGAAATAGGACCCGTGCAGTCCGTAGATCATGGCGAAGGTCCCGTAGCGCGAGGTGCTGCCTCCGCTGGCGTGATCCTGGAAGCGCCTTGCGTCCTGGCTATACGCCCACAGCTGCGGCATGACCTCTGGCTCCAGCATGTCGGCGCGCAGGGACTCGACGGCGATCATCAGGATATTGGGCCGCGGCCCGCCGCTTTGCATCACCGGTCGCTCCAGGGGGTATTGCAGCGCGAGTCCTTCCCCAGCCAGTTCCGCGCGCGGACGCGCGGCCAAATCGAACCCAAACCAGTCGCGCGCCAGGCGCTTGGCCGTCACGCGTTGGTACAAGGGCACCAAGCGCGCCAGCGAGGGCACTTCGCGCTCGCGCAGCAAGTCGGCGCGCGCGTACAGGGCCTTTTCGGTTGCCGCGGCCAGCAGCAAGAAACCAAGCACGGCGCGCCACCTGGGAAAGCTGGGCAGGCTTGGCGCGCGCACGAGGCGCCCATGGCGCCAGAGGGCGAGCCAGAGGAACGCGAGCCATGCGGCCAGGAATCCCCCCACCACTCGCAGCCAAAACCACGCATCGACCTGCATGGAATCGTCGACGCCGCCGCTGGTCAGCACGGTCAGCACCCAACCGTTGATGTGGTAGCGAAACAAGTTGTAGACGCGCACATCCAGGAACACGAGCGCCACTTGCAGCGCTCCCAACAGGGTCTGCAGGAACAGCACCAGCCGGGGCCTGGCGCCTAGGGCCGACGCCAAGCGCGCCAGCAAGAATCCCAAGAGCAGAATGCCCGCCAGTTGCACGAACAAGGCTAGCTCCAGGAAGACCCAGGTCGCGGCGCGCATGCCGGTTTGCACATGGACCAGGTAGGACTGGCCGACCAGGAAAGCCGCCAGGACGCAAACCAGCCACAGCTCCAACTGCGCACGGTGCAGCGCGGATTTCGAACTCCTATGCGCGCCAGCGCTCATGCGCCAGAGGCTAGCGCTGCGCCCGTCCGCTTGGAAGCGGAATGACGACGCGTTTGGGTCGGTCGTTATGCTTCTTGCCCATGCAATTGCTCCTAGTTGGTCTGGGTCCGCTTGGAATCAAACTTGCCGCGGACGTCTACGAACGCGGCCTTGGCAGCATCGAGGCCGCGGTCGATGTCAGCCCCAAGCTCCTCGGCCGGAGCCTCTTGGACTTGGTGCCGACCAGCAAGTCCCCGCTGCGCGTGACCGGAGACCTGGAGGCGGCTGGTGCGCGCGGGCTGGATGCGGCCGTCGTGGCGACCAGTTCTTCGCTCGTGAGCTGCGCACCGACCTTGTGCACTCTGCTTGGGCGCGGCATGTGCGTCGTCAGCACCTGCGAAGAGTTGTTCTGGCCCTGGCTGCGCCATGCTGAGTTGGCGCGCGAATTGGACGATTTGGCGAAGCGCTGCGGCGGGCGCCTGCTTGGCACGGGTGTGAATCCCGGCTTTGTGATGGATGCCTTTTGCTTGGGGCTCACGGCGGTTTCGCGCGCGGTGGATTCGATCGAAGTGCACCGTTACCAGGACGCGACCACGCGCCGCATTCCCTTCCAAAAGAAGATCGGCGTAAGTCTGGAGGAGGCCCAGTTCCAAGCCCAGGTCGCCGCAGGCAGCCTGCGCCACGTGGGCCTTGGAGAATCGCTGCACTTCCTAGCTAGCCACTTGGGTTGGCCGGTGGAGCACTGGGAAGAGGACATCGCACCTGTGTACGCAAGCCGCGACCTTCCCAGCGGACTGGGCATGGTGCCAACGGGCAAGATCTGCGGAGTGCGCCAAAGCGCCCGCGGCCGGGTCGGCGGGCGCACGCGCATCGAACTCAAATTCCAGGCCTCGCTGGGACTGGAAGACCCCCACGACCGCACCATCGTGCGCGGGGAGCCGGAGCTGGACGTGCGCATCCAAAACGGAGTGCATGGGGACGTGGCGACTAGCGCCATCACGCTCAACGCGATCCGCGCGCTCCAAAAGGCGCCCCCTGGCCTGCACAGCATGGCCTCCATCCCGATGGTGCACTGCGCCAAAGCGCACGCCTGACGAGCGCCTGAGGCCTTGGACCTCGCATGGACATCCCTCCCTGAAGGACGGCATCGATCCGCTGGAAGCGCCGGCGTCCCGCATGCGCAGAGGCTGCGGCGCGGCCTTGGCGCGCACTCGCCGCTAGGCCAAGCGGCGGGCTCGGCCGCGATGGATCTTCCCTTGCAAGGGCTGGAAAAGCGATTCTCAGGCCAATCTTGGGGAATTTCGAGCCCCCCGTTGTCGCTGCCCGGGCCAGTCCTGAGGCGTCCTAAGTGACCCCTTTGGATTCCGCTTGGAAGCTCATGCAAGACTTTCCAAAAATGATGCAACTCTCGCCAGGCAGGGCGGGCATTCCATTCGGCTCAGCCGGTTCCGAATTCTTGGGCCCGGTTTCTAGCCGACCGAGGTTTCCTTCTCCCAACCATGGAGAAAGGAGCCTGTGGCGACCATCCTTTGCACCATCACTACGAACATGCAGCACTGCTTCAAGACCGCGCTTGGACTTCTATTCGCCAGCAGCCTTTCGACCATGGGCTGGTCGCAGAACATCGGTCTGGAAATGCGGTCCGTTGATCTCAAGCATCCCACCAGCGGCCCCAACATGGTTGTGGGCGACGCCAAGCAGGTCGTACTCGGCCAACTGACCGATGACGCGATTCCGGACGCTGTGGTCTTGCACGGGCCCTCAAACTTGTACTTCCTCTACGCCGCGGATCGTCGCAATGCGTGGCAAAAGCTCACCGGTACCCACACGTCGCCCACGCTACTGCCGAAGGGCCTTGGCCCCACTCGGGATGGGATCCTCACGGTTGGTCCAAGCGGTCTTCAAAAGCTGATTTGGACCGGGCCCACTGGGTCTCGAACGCTGGCCTCGACAAACCTTCCAAGCACCTCGGCCTGGATCGGCGCCAAGTGCCTGCAAGTCGTGAGCACACCAACCGGAACCTTTCAAGTCATGGCGATTGCGGCTGGCAACAAGAAGATCCTGCGGGCTACCTGGAATCCGACAACCGCAACGCTTTCCCCGCTGGGATCCCTAGGCGTGCCGCCTGCCGTGGACACCTTGTGCGGCGTGCAGTGGAACAGCGACAACACCATCGAATACGCCACCACCAACGGCTCCGGCATGCGCGTCTTCGGTGCTTCCGGAAATCTGCAAACGGACGTCCCGGGTGTCGTGGTGTATTCCTTGACGCAAACCAACACCGAGTCATTGATCCTGGCCGATCCCAATCCCAACCCCGCGCTGCCGTCGGGCGTGGTCTGGGTGCGCTCAGGCCCAGGGGTGACGGACATCGTTTCTCGCGTAACCCAAAGTGGCCCACAGGCGAATTCCCCCTGGTTCGGTGGCCTGGACGTGCAGAGCATCGCACTGGCAGACCTGGGCGGCGATGCGCGCACGGAGTTGGTCGCGTTTTGCCAAGGCTTTGCGACAGGACTTGGAGTCGCGCGCGCCGCTGGAAGCGACGATTTCGTCCAGACCCCGGCCTACATGTTCGACGTCGATCGTGCGCATTCCGCCGTGAAAGACTTCAAGGTGGCCCTCCAAATGGAGACCCAATTCCCATCCGGGACGGGAGCCTACGGCGCTTTTCCGAACCTCGGCAACGCCCCCGCGGTGGCGGCCATGGATCTGGATGGGGATGGGGATCAGGACCTGTTCCTAGCCGGCCATCCCGCGCTCGCTGCACGCTCAATCGTCTTCCTCGGCGCGAAAGTCAACGAAGAAAACGCCCACAGCCCGCTACCCGAGTACGACACGCGCGCCTGGTTGCCGAATTACCAGGTGCGCCGCATCTTCGGAACGAGTACGGTGGAGATCGACATGGGTGTGATTCCAGCGGCTCCCGATTCGGGGCCAGGGCACACTGCGACTCACGTGCGCGTCGTGGTAGGAACCAGAAATCTGGGCAGCACGACCATGAATGACCAACCTACCGTGCTCGTCTTGCCCGTGACGGTAGACCCGCAAAACCCGAGCACGGCTCCCATCGTGGGCTTCACCCAAGTCGATGCTCCGAGTGGAAATAGGATGTTCTTGGAATTGGAGATCTCCTATCTGCAGTTGGACGCCGGGGGAACAATGATCAAGGCTTTCCCCGCCTACCACGAAACGGTTCCCTTGACCGATCTGCAGGTGGACCACGTGTGGACTGCCTATCAAGATCAAAGCATCTTCGATGGCGGCACCCCGGGTGGTTCGACCATCCGCCCGGCCGTCACGCCTCCCGCCAGCAACCCGCCTTCCAATCCGTAGCTGGAGGCGAAACGTAGCGTCGCAACGCTTGAGGAGCCTGTGCGCCTCAGGCGTTCTGCTTGCTGGATCGTTGGCGCACGCCTCGCAGCCAGGCAGCGAAACCTACAACCACAAGAGCGAGCAAGGCGCGGCCCAGTAGCGGGCTGAACCTGTCCGTCCACGACTGCTGCTTTTCGGCTGCACTCACGCCGCGCAAGCGAGCGTGCATGCCAGCGCCCGACACCTGCAACAGGTGGGCTGCAAGCGTTGCAGGCCCGAACAGGCCTTCCTTGGCCAGCGCGGACTGCCGAGCCTGGCGCATGGCTTCGGCTAGCGGATGCCCGGCAACCAGCGCGGCGTGCACGTTGGAACCCACGCCAAGCGTGGGAACCAGGTCCAAGTCCGCGGCGCTCGAGACTACCGCCAAGGCGCCTTGGAGCAGGAACGCAGCAGATAGGTCGCTGCGCCCGCCATCGCCGCGCCGCAAGCGGGACCTTGCACTGCCGCACACGGAAAGCAAGACGATACCCGGGGAGCGCTCGGCTTCTACGTCCTCGGCAAACACGCGGCCGTCATGGCCAGGCATCGCGGCGAGCAGGATTCCCGGTGGACGTTCGTGGGCACGCCGGATGCCATGCGCCACGATGTGCAGCAGTCCAGGGACCGCATCCGATCGTCCTTGCAAGACGCCCCAATTGGCCTGTGTGCCGGTGTGCGTACGTACGGCGAGGGCGTGCAGCGGAGCTTCGAAAGCCTCGCGCAGCGACTTGGGGATGATCAGCTGGGAGACTCCCGCCCGACTGGCTAGCGCTGCATCGACCGAGTCGGCGATCAAGATGTCCGCGCTTGGCTCGAGGAACTCGCCAACCTCTGCGCGCCGCGCGAGCTCGACTCCGACCGGAATCGAAGGCCATCGAGTGATTGCTCGGCTGGCCCCTTGCGTGGAACCGTTTTCGGTCGGAAACAGCTCGAACGGAACGAAGCCCACGTCATCGAGACCGACCAAGTACAGCGAGTCCCAGCCGGAGACGACCCGCGCGCAATCTTCAGGCAAGAACGCGGCCTGCGCCTCTTGGATCTTGACCCGCAGTGCCGCCTGACTTGCCGGGCTGCTTTCCACAACGGCTGCTTGCAGGGCCCCAATGAGATCGCTGGCGTGCCCTTCCAACTTGTCCACGCCGGCCAGCTCGAAGGCGCGGGCTTGTGCGCTGTCGATGGCCACCAAGTAGCTCCGGCTGCGCAGCGGAACCCAAACCAGCAGTCCGCGCTTGGGGCTAAGCAAGGATTGTCGCACAGCTTCGAGGCTGCACGATCCAATGTGCATGCGTTTGGCGAGCGTGCTCTCGAGCTGGGCCTCGATCAACCACTCAGCCGCGAATTGGGCACCACCCTCGTCCCCGTGCACCGCCAGTCCCAGCTCGAGCAGCGTCTGTACGAAGAGCTGCCGGTTGCCAAGAAAGAGATAGCCGACGCCCCCGTCCCGCGAAGGAACCTCCGACCATCGACTTCGGACAGATTCCCACACCGCACGCATGTGATCGAAGTACTCCTCCAGGCGCGCGTGGTCCCCGAGCTTGGCAGCGCCGGCTGCGAGCGCGATCCGCGCATCCAAGGTCAGCAGCCTGCGCGCGTGGACGTTCTGCTCCTGGCGTGGGTCGAGGCGGCCCGAGTCAACCAGCAACTGGCGCAGTTGATCGTTCGCCAGACGCGCTCTTGGCAGCATGCCCGCGTCGATACGCGCCAGCGCCAAGAGTCCCGTGGCGACCTTGCCTTGGGCTTGGGTCAGGGAACCGCCGGCAAGCAGATCTTCCAAGCGCTCGCGAGCCATCTGGTTGGCGGCCGGATCCGTCACGCCCTCTTCCACCAGCCCGGCAGCAAAGCGGTTCCGAGCGTCTGTCCGCCGTTGCTCAGGCAGGCTCTTGAACCAAGCACTGGAATGCACCTCGGCCTCGAGGGCCCTCAGACCGGCGTAATCGTTGGACACCAGCAAGAATTCCAGGCGCAATTCGAAGGCCGCCCAGCGATCGTTGGCATCCATTGACTCGCTTACGGCGTTCCATGCGCGATCAATCGTTTCCTGCGCGAGCTCGGGCATGCCGATGGCGAGCCACATACCGACGCGCATGTTCTCGAGCCAGTCTTCGCATCTGGGCCTGTCACGCGCGTGTTCGAGCTCCAGTGCTGCACGCTCGAGATGGTCCCGGCAGTCTGTCCAGCGTTCTTCCCCGAAGTCCGCTTGCGCCATGGAGGCATAGATCCAGCCCAATCGGTCGTTGCCCGGCTTGGCTTCCCGTTCGGCCAGCGTCAGCAGCTGTCGTGCGCCGGCGTTGTCTCCGCTGACAAGTCGCGAGGTGGCGTGCTGCCAGGTCAAGTCGACGAAATGCGCGGCGAGGCTGTCGCGCTGCGCGACTTCCGCGCGCACGGTCCCCAGGATGGTGTCCCAGTCGCGGACTTGGATTCCGACTTTGCGGTAGTTCTCTTCGAGAAAGATCTCCCAGGACACTTGCTCGAGTTGGCGATCGTCGAGCGCTTTGAGTTCCCCAGCCAATTCGGACTCTAGGCTGGGCAAGTCCTCGAGCTTGAACGGCGCCTGCGCCCAAAGCGGGGCCGCGAACAGACTGCAGGCGGCGACCAGCGCGCCTAGCTGAAGGCCACGACGGGCGCCAAGATGCACTGTGAATCCCACGCTGAGGTTCTCTCGTCTCGCCGCGCCGCAAGCTTTGGGCACCCGGCAGGATAGCCGCAGGCCGAGATCCGCCCCAGGTACGATCCCCGTCTCGGTCTCCAAATGGGAGGAGATCGGGCTCTGATCCGCTAGGAACACCGCCAATCCAACGGAACGGCATGGGCCTCGGGGCTTGGGATGTTTCAGCCTTGCGACCTCCTGGCAAGGGAACAGCTGGCCCTCCAGCTGCGTCCTCAGGGCGGCAAGATTCCAAGCAAGGATCGAAAACGGATCCGGCCAAAAAATTGCAACTTTCGCGGACCTCGACATGCAGTCCCGCGCCAGTCGTTCTGGCGAGGACCACGGGCCCAAGCAGGCAGGCACCGTAGCTCTCCCCTATCGTGAGCACTACAACAGGGTGCCACCCATCTCTCCAAAGGACCCCCCAAGACCATGATCACCAATCGGTTTGTGTCAGCTCCGCTGACGATCCTCTTCACCGGCAGTCTCGCGGCACTCGGCGCGGCTCAAACTGCTGTCACGATGCGCACGGTCAACCTGTCACACCCCGTGAGCGGCCCCAACGTCGTCACGGGCAATGCCCAAGCGGTCGTGGTCGGCCAACTCACGGACGATCCGATTCCGGATGCAGTCGTTCAGCACGGCACTTCGGACCTGTTCTTCAAGAGCGCCACGGATCGACGCAATCGCTGGCAAAAGATCGCCGGTTCCCACGCGTCGCCAGCGTTGTTGCCCAAGGCCTTGAGCGCCACGCGCGACGGAATCTTGACCGTGGGCCCCAGCGGCCTGCAAAAGCTGATCTGGAACGGTTCTGCGAGCGTCAACAACTTGGTCTCCACCAGCATTGCCGGCACCTCCGCTTGGATCGGCTGCAAGGATTTGCAGGTAGTTGCGGTTCCCGGAGGCGGCCACCAGATCATGGCCATCGCCTCGAACAACCAGAAGATCCTGCGCGCGACCTGGAACTCGGCCACGGCTGCGGTCTCACCCATAGGGTCGTTGCTCGTGCCTCCCTTCGTGGAGAACCTGCGCGGACTGGAGTGGAATTCAAATAGCGACCGCCAGATCGAGTACGCCACGACAAACTCTTCTGGATTGCGAGTGTTCGGCGCTTCGGGCAACCTGCAAAGCGACGTTGCGGGCAGCCTCGTGTACAGCCTCAATGACGCGAACACGGGTTCCCTGCTGGTCGTCGATCCCGATCCCAACCCCGCGCTGCCTTCAGGCGTGGCTTGGGTTCGCTCCAACGCAACCACGACGGACTACCTGACCCGCGTCACCCAAAGCGGCCCGCAGGCAGCCTCGCCTTGGTTTGGAGGCCTCAACGTGCAGCGCATCGTCCTAGCCGACGTGGGCGGGGATTCGCGCAAGGAGTTGATCGCCTTGTGCGAGGGCTTCGCCACGGGCCTGGGCGTAGCCCGCGCGGCTAGCAGCAACGATTTCGAGCAAGCCGCGCCCTACTTGCTCGATTTGGACCGCGCCAACTCCATCGTGCAAGAGATCTGGGACCCCACGCATCCGTTCGCCTCGGGCACGGGTGCCTACGGCGCATTTCCGGCGCTTGGAATGGCCCCGGTTCCCGCCGTCATGGACTTGGATGGGGATACCGACGACGACCTTTTCCTCGCTGGCCACCCCGGTAGCGCCGGGCGCTCGATCGTTTACCTAGGCGCCAAGATGAATGAGGAGAAATCTACCGCGCAGGACTTGCCCAGTGCCTTGCGGCCGTGGCACTGGAGTTACGGTTACAAGTGCGACACAGCGGCGAGCACTGTGATGCTTCGCTTTACCCAGCTGCCCGTGCCGCCGACGAGTGGGCCTGCCGCAAGTGCCACAGATATGGTCATCACGATCTGGGGGCAGGACAATGGCTCGGATTTTGCCAAGCCTGAGCCCCTCAAGACACTGAAGTACAGCCTGACAGCAAATGGGCCGTGGGATGAGTTCATCGATGGCGTGGACATCAACTCCGGTGAGAATTGCTTGCTCCACCTCGAGTTTGCCTTCTCCAGGAAGCAGACCCAGACCGGAGAGGTGCTCACCGTCTACCCGGCATACCACGAGACGATCGAGACCCGTCTTCACCCAACCGATGTGTTCTTCAACTTCGTGCAGCGCCCTGACCCCTTGGACGCCGTCGGCGGAACAGGTGGGGGCACTCCCAACCGTCCGCCGGTAATCCCTCCGAGTACGGGCCCGTGAGACGACGAACCAGCTGGGGAAAGACCAGCTTTTGAATCGCAGCCGCCGAGGACGAGTCATCGTCCTCGGCTTGCTTTCTCTGCTACTACCCGCGGCGCAACGATTGCCTGCGCCAAAGCAGTGCCGCGCCAGCGATCAGCACGCAAGCGACGAGAGCCAGGTTGGCTGCCGCGTTGCCTTGGGGCAGGTGGCGCGAGCGGGGCACGGGCTCAAGCCGTGAGGTGAAGCCTGAACCGCTGACCTGGATCAAGTGCGCGCACAGCGATTCTGGATCGTACTTACCACCAGCTTGCAGCGCAGCCTGGCGAGCCGCGCGCAGACCATCGCCCAAGGTAGCGCCGGCGAGTAGTTCGGCGTGTAAGGCGATGCCCACGCGTAGCGTGGGTACCAAGTCGAGCTCCGCCGGGCTCGAAGCCACGCTGCAGGCGCCAGCCAGGAAATACGACGCACACAGATCGCTCCGCCCGCCGTCGCCCCGGCGCAGGCGCGAGCGCGCCGCACCGCACACGGAAAGCAGCACCATGTCGCTGGCCTGCAAGGCCTCGATGTCCTCGGCGTAGGCCTCGCCGTTGTGATCTCCGTGGGGGGCGAACAGAATCCCCGGAGGTCGCTCTCCTAGGCGCCGGATACCATGCCCTACTACGTGCGTGAGTCCCGGCTGAATGCCTGCTTGGAACTTCAGGGCCGCGAGGCTAGCGGCGCTGCCAACCCGCAGCGTGCAATCCAAGGGTTCTAGCGAACGACTGAATCGGTCATACAGCGCGGACGGAATGCGCAGCTGCTCCAGGCCCGCTTTCTTGGCCAAGGCACCCGGCGGTTGGTCCGCGATCACGACCATGGCCGTGGGTTCGATCGGGCCGCGATCCGTTGCCCGCCGCACCAGCTCGATTCCAACCGGGATGGACGGCAAGCGACACACGGCGCGCCTCGCTCCATGGGTCAAACCGTTGCCTGCATCGAACAACTCGAAGGGCACAAAACCCGCATCGTCGAGTCCGACAAGATACAGAGAATCGAGCGGCTCCAAAAACTCCTGCAACTGTGTCGGCAGGAACGCTTCCTGCGCGGTGCGCAGCAATCCCTCCAGCCCAACGCTTTCGCCGGACTCTTGACCCAAGATCGTGCGTTGGATGCCGGCTGCCAGTTCGCTGGCGCAGCGCTCCAGCGCATCGACGCCGGGCAGTTCGAAGGCTAGGACTCGACTCTTGTCGGCCGCCAGCGCATAGCTGCGGCCGCGCAGGGGAATCCACGCCACCAGGCCGCGCCCAGGGCCAAGCAGCACCGATCGCATGCGCTCGAAATCGCAATCTCGCCCCCCCATGCGCTTGACCAGCGTACTTTCTACATGCGCCTCGATGAGCCGTTCGAACGCCGCTTGCGCGCCGGCCGTAGGGCCTTTCACGGCCAGTTCCAATTCGATCAAAGTCCGCACCAAGAACTGGCGGTTGCTCAAGAACAGGTACCCCACCCCCCCATCGCGTGTTGGCACCTCCGACCAGCGCTTGCGCAAAGCGTTCCATACCAGCACGGTCTGTTCGAGCAGCCGCTCCAAGGCCGCCGGATTCGAGTGCTCGCGTTCCGCCTGCAGCAGGCCCGCCTGGGACTCGACGACCAGAAGCCTTCTAGCGGCCACGTTTTCTTGGCGCATCGGATCCGCGGTTCCGAGGGACACCAGGAGCGTGCGCATTTGGTTCGCCGCCGAGGTCGCCTCGTCCACCAAGCCGGCATCGAGCAGCGCGATCGACAACCAAAACCACGCATGGGCTTGATCGGGCGGCTTTAGCCTTCGGCTTTCGATCAGGGAGCTCAAGCGCGCGCGCGCCGAAGAGTTGGCCTCCGGTGATAGCAGCCCCTCCTCGACGAGCGCCAGCGCAAAACGGAACTCGATATCCGCGCGCGAATCAGGCCCCAGGCCCGCATACCATGCGCTTTCCAAGGTCTGCTTTTCGAACTCGTGCAGTCCTACGAAGTCGTTGGAAACTCGTAGGTACTCGTAGCGCAAATCAAAAGCTGCCCAGCGCGTGTTTGCGTCGGTCGACTGGCTGGCGGCGGTCTCCAATCGCCCAACCAATTCCTGGGCCAACTCCGGCATCCCGATTGCGAGCCACATGCTGGCCCGCAAGCCGTCGGTCCAGGTTTCGAACACGGGCTTGTCGCGCGCGCGGGCCGATTCCGAGGCGGCCAAATCGAGATTGTTGCGGCAAGCCGTCCATAGTTCCTCATGGAAGTCGATCTGGGCCATGGACGCGTAGATCCACCCCAACCGGTCATTGCCCGGCCCGGCCCGGCTCGCGGCCAGCGATAGCAACTTTCGCGCCCCAGCATTGTCTCCGCTCGCCAAACGCGAGGAAGCGTGCTGCCAGGTCAGGTCGACGAAGTGCGCTGCGAGGCTGTCGCGCTGCTCGACTTCCTTGCGCACGGTCTCGAGGATAGTGTCCCAGTCCCGGACCTTGAGGCCGACTTGGCGATAGTTCTCCTCGAGAAAAATCTCCCAAGACAACTTCTCGAGTTGGGGATCATCGAGCGCCTTGAGCCGCTCGGCCAATTGGGACTCTAGGCTGGGCAGGTCGTCGAGCTTGAACTGCGCCTGCCCAAACAAGGGGACCGCGAGCAGGCACCAAATCGCGAGAAATAGAGCTAGCGCTCGGCGCTGGCCCAAGCGGCCCCAAGGCCCGCATCGAAGCCTTCGTCGGCCAGCGAAACGCTCCAGCGGATCCTGTCGGGCAATTGTTTGGCCATCTGGGCGTCCATGGTCCACGACGTGGAGCGCGACTGCCCGCTCGCCAGCAGCGCACCCAGGGTGCCGTCCGCTTGCACGGCGAACACGCGTACGAGATAGGCCTGACCGGGAGCTAGTGCATGCTTCGAATCCCATTGGAAAGGCCCGAACTGCGCGCCCGCGCCGCTGGGCGTCCTACAGGATAGCCGCGCGTCCAGTCGCTCCGAAGCCTCGGCGCCGGACGCTCCCAGCATTTGCTTGCCACCTTGGTCGGAGGAGTCTCTTGCTTGCCACCAGGTCAATGCGCCCAAGCTGACCAGGAGCCCGGCAGCGACCAATGCGATCTTGGGTAAGAGGCGCGGGCGCGGACGCGGCCGCACTGCCTCGATCCGGCGCTGCCTGGTGTGGGCGAGCAGTTCCTGAACGAGCAAGGCGTCCTCGGACTGGGCCGCTTGGTGCAGCCGCTCCAATTCCTGCGCCGAGAGTTCGCCGCCCGCTTGCACGCTGCGCAGTAGGTCAGCCCAATCGGGATGGCGCCGGAATAGATCGACCAGGGATGCGTGGCCGGGCGGCAACGTGCCGCGCACAGCCTGTTCCATGAGGCGAGCATCCTGGCCCAATTGGCCATGTTCAGGATTTCCAGACTTCATACCTCTCCCCTTCGCTGCTTGCGCTCCAGCACTTCCTTGAGTCGTGCCAAACCGCGGTAGTACCGAGCTTTCACCGTGTTTTCGCCGACTCCTAGCCGGAAGGCTATGGCATCGAACGATTGATTTTCGAAGTGGCGCATTCGAATCACCTCCGCCGCGGCGCGCGTCAAGCGCGACAATCCGTCGCTCAGCGCCTTGCCGTCGAAGGGCGGATCTTGGTCTTCGCCTTCGCTGGCGGCCGGCAGCGTGTGCGAATCGGATTCCTCGAGCGCTTTGGGCGCGCGACAGCGGCGCTGCATGGCCTTGAGCACCTCCAGGAACGCGAAACGATAGATCCACGTTTCCAGCGAGGCGCGCCCCTCGAAGGTCGGCAATTTGGCCCACACGGCCGCAACCGTGTCGCGCACGGCATCTTCCAAGTCGGTCTCGCTCAGCAGACCTCCGAGCTTCTGGTTCTGATGCCGCACCATCGCCGGCAGGCACGTCAGACGACCAGGCAAGAGATCGAGCGCGGCCGCGTCCCCAGCGAGCACCTGTCGCACGAAGTAAAGGTCCCGCGCGTGGCGCTCAGCCGGGCTCAACTGGCCGGATTCGACGAGAACGGGGGGGTGCTCACTTGCCATGGCCGGCAAAGGTGATACCTCGCGCAAGCTCGAATCACTACGGGCGCTGGCCCAGAGCCTGCGGCGAGGGGCTCGGGCGCTGCGTTTGTGGGACCTGCTAGGCCGGCCTAGGTACCCGTCATCGGATTCGGAAATGACCTTCCAGTCACCGCTTCCAGAGAATTCCAAGGTGTGTCCGTCCACGATTCGATGCCTCGCGCGGTCCCTTTGCCAAGGAGCAGCCCTGCGAGTTGCAACGAAACCAGAAAAACGCCTGGCTTGGGGTAGCCGGAGATAGCCAGCTGCCTTGCTCGGATTGGGGGTGGTGACCATTCTGCTCCGCCTGGAAGGAGGTTTCCTGGAGCCTAGGGCTGGAAGAACCGAGCCCTAGCACGTGGCGTCGAGCGGCGCTGACAATGGGCGGCAGGACCTCTCGGTGGAGTTATCCCCCGTCGTCGACGTAGCGCACGCAGAAGGGTTGCTCGGTCGCGAAGCCCCCTCTGGGAAGGCGCACCGTGAGCCCGGCGGTCGAGGCTGACACTCGGAGGCGTTGTCCCAGGTCCATTCCCCAGGCCGACGATGTTCGATTGCCGGGCCAGGGCAACTGCGACTTTCCCGGAAGCTTGGCCGCGTGGTGGCGAGGCCAAGGCGCACGGGAGGCCCAGTCCTTGCACTGAGCGCGCTGCGCTCAGGATTTGCTGCACGAATTTCATGGGTATCTCTTGCTCCGAAACCTACTGCTATTGGTTGCGGCTGGGATTTGTCTCATCAGGCTCTAGGGAGGTGATCACAAGGCCCGACCGAACATTAGCCACATCAACCAGCGCAAGATTGCAATCCAGTCATGCAAAGCCGCTTGCCTTCGGCCAAGACAGCGCTAACCGGCGGAACCGAACAACGTCCGCGCGCGGACCCCGAACTTCTCAAGCAGCGCCGCATAGCTCGTTCGGTTGGACGATGCGGGGAAAAACTCGCGCTCGAGCGCTACGAAATCCTGAGCCAACGCGTGCACCGAAAGCGACGGCTGCGCAAGTCTTCGGACGC
>JAKFYL010000284.1 GCA_021730845.1 Planctomycetota bacterium
AGGCACGGGGCGCAAGTCCAAAGAGCTGGAACAGTTGTTGCTCGACAAGGCCGGAGTCGCGGTACTTTCCGGGACGAGTTTCGGCGCCTTGGGCGAGGGGTATTTGCGTTTCAGCTATGCGTCCAGCACAGATCAGATCCGCGAGGCGTTGCGGCGCGTTCGCGAGTGCTTGGCACGGGAACCTGCGCGGGTATAGGGCCTGGCGGCCTAAAGAGCTGGACTGAGGGCCGCGGCGCCCGGAAATTTTTTTGCAACGTCGCCACTGGCGGACGCTTGTTGCAGGGCTGAAAACGTCTAGCCCTGAAGTTGGCGTCGGGCCGGATCCGAACACCTGCCTACCCGCCCGTGAATACCTACTCCAACCCCGTTTTCGCGCGCTACTTGGTGCGTTCTGGGCTCACAAGTGCCCACGAGGTCTTGCTGGCCATGGAAACGCAACAAGCGCGGCGCCCGATGCTCGGTCAATTGGCTGTCGCGGAGCGCATGCTCAGCCCCGGACAGGTCAATCAAATCGTCGATGCCCAACGCGCGGCGCGACGACGCTTTGGCGAATTGGCCCTAGAGATGAAATTTCTGAGCGCCGCCCAGGTCCTGCGCTTGCTGCAAATGCAGGAGGACGAAACCCCGACCTTGAACGAGATCTTGGTCGAGCGCGGCGTCGAGCGCGTTCGCTTGGAGCGTGTCCTGGAGCAGTTCCTGACACGCAACGAGCCCGCGGGCAAGGCACCCCTGATCCACTAAGGGATCCACTAGGGGATCCTCGCCGGGCCGCAGCGGCCCCGCTAGGACCTATGGATGTGCTAGCCTGACTGGCAAGCCGCACCAAGCGCTCCGGCTACGGCTCGTGCCCGAGCAACCTGGCGGCTAGGAGATCAGCCATGCATTGTCTTCGCAGAATCGACGTGTTCGCGGCGGCTGTTTGTGTCTTGGGCGGCGCGGTGTGGTTGCTGCCTGGTTCCAGCGCCTTCTCGACCGCTGGACATACCTTGGGGCTGAACCAGCGCGATGTGCGCCTGTTCAACAACTTCCAAGACCTGTCGGCCAACGATGCGATCATCGAGCACCCCAACTGGCCGGGTTTTACCGGCGCGGCCGTGGCCATCTGGAAAGGTGCTGCCGAATGGGGGAGCCTCGCACACGGCGACGGCACTGGCGACCCGACGCAGCCCCAAGTCGGCTCCGGCGGCGCCAATTTCGACGCCACTTGGCAGGGCTACGCGCCAGGAGTCGGCTCGCTGACGGACAACGTCATCTCGACTTTTTACGCCTCGGGTGGAATCGTGTCGATGGTCGAAATGGTCGGCGCCACGGGATGGCGCATCCGCTTCAACGAATTTTACGTCTGGGAGGACGATCCCGCGGGCTTGGGCCCAGGCCTGGACATCCAAGGGCTATTCACGCACGAGTACGGACACGCCTTGGGACTGGGCCACTCGACGGTAAACGGATCCACCATGTTCTCGTCGGTCTCGGGAACAGGCATTGCGTCGCGCTCGATCGAACCCGATGACATCGCCGGAGTCCAGTTCTTGTACGGCGTCGCCGCCGCCACCAAGCCGATCATCACGGGCGTGAGCGTGATCAACTCCGTGCTCACCGTGACCGGACAAAACTTCGCGGCGCAAAACAATGAGGTGTGGTTCACGCGGCTCTATGAAAACCCCAGCGGCGATCCAGTTGTCGTGAGCGGCCTTGCTTCGACTGGCGGCGGCTCTTCGATCGTCCTGGCGCTTCCTCCAGACGCTGGGCCGGGTGATGTGCTCGTGCGCGTGCCGGGTACGAGCGGCGCGGCGCTCTCGAATGCTTACCCCATCGATCTGCCCGGTTGCCACGCGTCCTTCGTGTATTGCCAAGCCAAGCTGAACTCACTGGGTTGCACGCCTTCGATCTCGGGCGCCGGGGTGCCGAGCGCTTCGAGCGGCTCGGGACTGGTCCTGAGCGTGAGTCAGGTGCTCAATCAGGTGAACGGTTTGTTTTTCTACTCGACAGTAGGGCCCGCTCAGTCCCCTTTCCTAGGGGGACTCTTGTGTGCGAGTCCGCCCTTGCAGCGCATGGGCATTGGCAATTCCGGGGGAAATCCTTCCGCGCCAGCGAGCGACTGCAGCGGAGTATTCAGCGCAGACTTCAACGCCTGGGTGGCAAGCTCAGGCGATCCGGCACTGGTTGCCGGAGCCGACGTTTGGGTCCAACATTGGTCGCGCGATCCCGGCGATCCGTTCACGGTCAGTCTGAGCGCGGCCGTGACTTTCGCGTTGTGTCCCTAGCGACGCGCAAACGCTAGAGTGCAGGCCTAGAGGGAGCGTCCCGCTCTCCTAAAGGCGGCACTCCGGCATGCACCCCGTTTCCGATTTTCGCAGCGACACGGTCACCAGGCCCAGCGCTGCCATGCGCCGAGCTATGGCCGAGGCGGAAGTTGGGGACGACGTTCTGGACGGGGATCCGACGGTTTCGCGGCTCGAACGCGCAGCTGCCTTGTGGCTGGGCAAGCAAGGCGCGCTGTTCGTTCCGTCTGGAACCATGGCCAACCAAGTCGCCTTGGGGGCCTGGCTCGTGCCCGGGGACGAAATCATCGCCGAACGCTCGGCCCACATCGTGTGCTTCGAAGCCGGCGCGCTCGGTTTCTTGCACGGCGCGCAATCCCAAACCGTCGACGCGCCGACAGGCGAGATCAGCCTCGCACAGTTCGAGCGAGCCATGCGGCCCGTTTCGATTCACTGCCCGCGCAGCCGTCTTTTGTGCGTCGAGCAAACTTTCATGGGCTCGGGAGAAGGCCCCGGCGGGTGCGTCGTGCCGCCCGCCCACATGGACGCGCTGTGCGCGCGCGCCAAAGCGCTTGGCCTGGCCGTGCACATGGACGGCGCGCGCCTGGCCAATGCCCAAGTTGCCAGTGGCGTTCCGGCAAGCCGGCTAGCTGCGGGCGCGGATTCGGTTTCCTTGTGCCTTTCCAAAGGCCTGGGAGCGCCGGTGGGCTCGGTGATCGCTGGAGATCTGGAATTTCTGGAGCGCGGCCGGCGCGTTCGCAAGCGCCTTGGCGGCTGGATGCGTCAAGCCGGGGTTCTGGCAGCGGCGGGATTGCTGGCCTTGGAGCAAAACGTGGCTCGCCTGGCCGGCGACCACGCGCTGGCACGCGAAGTGGCGCGCGTTCTCGCCCAAGTGGGTGGCATGGATTGCGACCCTGCCCAGATCCAGACCAACATCGTCTTCGCCCGCGTGCAAGAAACCGGCCGCGATGCGCTGCAGTGGAGCAAGGCACTCGAGCGCCACGGGGTGCGGGTCATGGCCCTGGGGCCCATGTGCCTGCGCCTGGTGACCCATCTCGATGTGGGGCCTGCTGATGTGGAGCGGCTGGACCAGGCCCTTAGGGCTTGTCGCAGTAGTTAGCTTTTTACCAGCGCGGACCCTCGCTATGCTCCTTGGGCTCCACAAGCACCATGGGCATCTTCAAGGCATACGACATCCGCGGCCTCGTCCCCAGCGAGCTCGATCCCAGCAAGGCGCGCGCCATTGGCAACGCTTTTGCGCGCCTCCTGTCGGCCAAGCGCTTGCTCGTCGGGCGCGACATGCGCTCGCACTCGCCTGAGATCGCGCGCGCCGTGATCGAGGGCATCTTGGACGCCGGTTGCGATGTGATCGACATCGGACTCGCCTCCACGCCCATGGCCTACTTCGCCATCGGTTCCAGCGACGTGGACGGAGGTCTCAACGTCACCGCCAGCCACAACCCGGGCCAGTACAACGGCATGAAGCTGTGCGGCCGCGGAGCTACACCCATTTCCGCCGCCAACGGGATCTTGGACATCGAGCGCGCGTGTTCCAAGCCCTACCCCGGGCCTGCCGGCGTGCGCGGCAGCGTGCGCCAAGTCGACATGCTCGATGCCTATGCGCGGCATGTAGCCCGCTTTGCCAACCTGGCCCGGCCGGTGCGCTGCGGCGTGGATGCCGCCAACGGCATGGCCGGGCTCACCGTGCCGCCGCTGCTCGAGCTCGTGCCAAGCATCCAAGCGCGCACGCTGTTCCTGGATTTGGACGGCACGTTCCCTAACCACGAAGCCAATCCGCTCAAGGAGTCCAACCTGGATCCCGTGCGCGAGCTGGTCAAGCGCCATGGGCTCGAGGTCGGCATCGGTTTCGACGGCGACGCCGATCGCTGCTGTTTCGTCGACGAAGCCGGGCGCACCGTGCCCGCGGACTTGATGACCGCGCTCTTGTCGCGCAGCTTCTTGGCGCGCCAGCCCGGACGCCCCATCGTCTATGACCTGCGGTCGTCGTGGGTGGTGAAGGAAGAGATCCAGCGCGCCGGCGGAACACCCGTGCGCGACCGGGTCGGGCATTCCTTCATCAAGGCCACCATGCGCAAGCTCGGCGCGATCTTCGGAGGCGAGCTGTCGGGCCACTTCTATTTCGCGGACAACTACGTGTGCGACTCGGGCGAAATTGCGTTCGTGTCGGCGCTCTCGCTCGTGGCCGCCAGCCGCCAGCCGCTGTCCGCACTGGTCGCGGATCTGCGCCGTTACCATGCGACCGGCGAAATCAACTTTCACGTGGAAGACAAAGCGGCGGCGATCGCGGCTTTGAAGCAGCGCTACCGCGACGGTCGCCAAGACGAACTGGACGGGATTACGGTCGAGTACGGCGACCTGGCCGCGCGTGAGTGGTGGTGGTTCAACGTTCGCGCGTCGAACACCGAACCTGTCCTGCGACTGAATCTAGAAGCCAAGACCCAGGCCCTGTGCCAACAAAAGCGCGACGAACTCGTCGCCATGATCGGCACCCCGGAGGCTTGATCGTTCCCTCCCTTTTCCCATCTTCCCATCGGAAGCTCATGCTGCACAGAATTTCGAAGCAATGGTGGCTGGCCGCGAGCCTGGCGCTGCTCGGCGCGGCCTGTAGCTGCAGTCCCAAGAGCAACTCGGGCCCGGGCGCTGGAGCCGCTGATGGCGGCGCCGAACAGTCCACCGAAATCCAAAATGGCAACGCCAAAGTGACCGGCACCGTGCTGGATGCGGCCAGCGGGATGCCGGTGGGGGGCGCTGCGATCGAGGCGTTTGGGAAGAGCTGCAAGTCCGGCGCGGATGGCCGCTTCGTTCTGACCCAGTTGCCCGAAGGGCGCAAAGGCGTGCTGCGGGCCAAAGCCAGCGGTGGTCGAAGCGCAGAGAATGCATTGCAGCCCCTGCGTCCGGGCGGTTTGGAAGTCGTTCTGCATCTCACCGCGCCCTGATGTTCGTTCGGATGACGAACGTGGCCCGTCGGTGGTGGCCCATCGCGCTGCTGGTTGCCCCGCTCGCTACGGGTGGGCGCTTGCGTGCAGCCGTCGGGCATGCCTCCTGGCAAGAAGCTCCCGGCGAGCTGGCTGGGGTTCGCAGTTGGGAGTCGCTCCTGATCCGCGACCAACGCGTTTCGTTTTCTCCGGGTACGCGCATCAGCGCCCTGGCGGCCCTCGACAACGCAGCCACGCCGGCAGCGCAACGCGCGGCAGCTTTGTACGCGCTGGGAGCCGGGCGCTTCGAGTCCGAGCGCCCCCGGCTGGAAGCGGCGCTCAAAGGCGGCGATTCCGACCAGCGCTGTGCCGCATTGCTGGGGCTGGGAGAACTGGGCTCGGGGGACCTGACTTCCTTGGGCCAATATGCGCGTGAGCCCGATCTCTTGCTATCCGGATGCGCCGTGCTCGGGCTCTTGCGTTCGGGACGGCCTACCGCGCGCAACTTCGTGGAAGAGTTGGCACGAGCCGATACCCAAGCCGCGCGGCAAGCCGCAGACTTGATCGTGTTCCACCTCGATCGCAGTGCAAGCCGCGAAAGCCCGCCCACGCGGCGGCTCCTGGATTTGCGCTGGGAAGCGGGCGCCCGCTTCGGACTCGTCGATGGCGAGAACTGGGTCGTGCTTTCGGTACGCGAGCTGAGCGCCAGCGACCCATTTCTGGACGAATTGGTGTACTTGGCCGCCTCCGAGTCACCGCGCGATGGGGTGCGCGACCATTTGCTGGAGATATTGATCCAGGAGCCCAGCGAGTTGATCGTGCGCGCCTGCGTGCGCCGCATGCCGACGCAGATGAGCAAACTGGTCGAGGCCAATCTGTGGACTCCCAAGCATGCTCAGGCGTGGGGGATCGTGTTGGACGAAATCCAGACCCACCAACTCGAGTTGCAAACCCCGCTTCTATTGCGCAAGGCACTCACTTTCGAACAGGCGCGTTGGCGAGCGGCCGTGTTGCTCTTGCGCAGCGGCGACAAGGGAGCGCTGGAGATCATCGAATCCGAGCTGCCGAACGCCAGCCCGACCCAAAAGGTGCAGCTGCTCGACGCACTTGGCGCCAGCCACGACTTGGCGCTGTCCAAGCTGGTCGCGCGGACCGCGGATGACCCCGACCCGGCGGTGCAGTCCAGTGCCATCGTGGCCCGCTTCCTGATCGGCGATCGCGGCGCCGAGGATGCGCTGCGACGCATGCTGGATGAAGGTCCCCCCGACGATCCAGCGCGGCTGGAATTGATCAGTGCCATGTGCCGACAGGCGCGCTGGAGCGAAGTACTGCCGTACCTGTCGCGCTTGTCCATCGGGCCGGATTCCCCGAGCAAGATCGAAGTCCTGATCGCGCTGGTCGCACGAGGTCGCGCTCAAGGGCGAGACGAATTGCGGGCAGTCATCCGGCGTGATCCGGCGTCGCCGCAGTCGCTGCGCTGCTTGCGTGCCCTGTGCCAAGCACCCGCGATCGAGGACTTGGCCCTGGTGCGCGAGCTGTTTCCGGTGCCTGGCGCCACCGAGCTCAACCAACTTCTCGGGCTGTGTCTGGTGCGGCAGAAAGACGCGGCCGTTCAGCCGCTGTTGCGCGCGGCCTTGTGGCGCACGCCCGTACCGCGCAGCCTCCTGGCGGCATCGTTGCTGGTAGATACAGCGGGAATGGATGCGCTACGCGCCGAGTTGCTTTCCCCGCCTGCCGGCATCACGGCCCGGGACCTGCGCCGGGTCGGCTATGCCCTGGGCGCCTGGGGTGGGCTCGATCAAGTGCATTGGTTGAGCGAACGCCAGAACGCAGGCGATCCAGCGCTGCAGGGCGCCTTGCTGGGGGCCTTGGGGGCGCGCACTTTCTAGTTCCAAAGAGCACGCGAGCGCAGGTTCCACGCCGTGCCCGCGGCCATAGGCCTCTAGCCGGTCCTTGGGCTCCTGGTCCACTGCCCGTGCGTGTTAGGATTTTCGCCCGGACTTGTTGGCGATTGGCTGCGCGTTTCCAACCATGGACGATGACTCCACGCTCGCCTGGGCGAGTCGAGTCAAGCCCCAAGAGCTCGACGTTCGACCCTTCCACCCCACGACCCTTCCCATGCTGCGCAAAGTTGCAATGATCGGAGTTCCCATGGACTTGGGCGGCGGTCGCCGCGGGGTCGACATGGGGCCCAGCGCCATGCGCATCGCGGGGCTCGAAGAGGGGGTGCGGCGCATGGGGCTGGAATTCGAGGATCGCGGCAATATCGCCGTGCCCCAGCTCGAATCGCGCGTTCCCAGGGACCCCAAGGCGCGCTTTCAGGAGGAGATCGCGCGTTGCTGCCGCCGATTGCGCTCGCGCGTGGAGCGCATCCTCGAAGACGGGGCCTTTCCCTTGGTCATCGGTGGCGATCATTCCATCGCCGTGGGCACGGTGGCCGCGATTTCCTCGCACCATCACCGGCGCAAAGAGAAGGTCGGTCTGCTCTGGTTCGATGCCCACGGCGACATGAACACTCCCCAGTCGAGTCCGACCGGCAACATCCACGGCATGCCTTGCGCCATGTGCATGGGGCGTGGCCCGGAGGAATTGACCCACTTGGGTGAGCGCTATCCGATGGTCGACGTGGGCAACGTGGCCATCGTCGGAGTGCGCGATCTGGACGCCAACGAGCGGGCCGAGATCCGCGCTGCCGGAGTGCAGGTGTTCACCATGCGCGAAATCGATCTCCTGGGGATGACCGAAGTCTTGCGGCGCGCCCTGGCGATCGTCAATCTGGGAACGGTGGGGTTCCACCTGTCGTTCGACCTGGATGGCACGGACCCAAGCGTCGCTCCCGGAGTCGGCACCCCCGTTGCCGGAGGGACCAATTTTCGCGAGTCGCACCTGGTCATGGAACAAGCCCATGAAACAGGGCGGCTCTTGGGCTTGGAAGTCACGGAACTGAATCCTATCTTGGACGAACGCAACAAGACCGCGGAAGCCGCCGTACAACTCGTGCTGTCGGCCATGGGCAAGCGCATCCTCTAGTGCGCGTGTCAAGCCGGTCATGAGAGCCCTATTGAGCAGCCTGTTCGAGCATCGACGCTTGGTGCTCGACATGGTGCGCCGCGATTTGCGCGCGCGCTACGTGGGTTCGGCGATGGGCTTTTTTTGGTCCGTCGTGTTCCCGATCCTGAATTTGGTCGTGTACATGTTCGTGTTCAGCTTCGTGCTGGAGACGCGCTGGGAAGATGGTCAGGACCCGCGCATGGTCGCGCTGATCATGCTCACTGGAATCGTGGTTTGGCAGACCTTCGCAGAGACGATGTCGCGCAGCACGAACACGCTGGTGGAAAACCAGAATCTGATCCAAAAAGTCGTGTTTCCTTCGGAGGTGCTGCCGGTCTTCTTGACCCTTTCGGCGCTGGCCAACATGTTGATTGGCGCCGGCATTGCGCTGCTGGGGGTCGTGTACTTCGGCTACGTCGCCGATGTCGATGCTGCGCCGGCAGCCTCGGGCGTCGTGCGCAGCCTGGCAATCGGACCTGCGATCCTGTCGCTACCGGTGCTCATGCTGCTGCAGGCCATCTTCAGCGCGGGGCTGGGGTTCCTGTTCTCGGCCCTCAATTTGTACATGCGCGACGTGTACCACTTGATGGGCGTGGCGCTTTCGGTGTGGATGTTCCTGACGCCGATTTTCTATCCCGCCAACATGGTGCAAAAGGCCGGTCTGGAGTGGGTGCTCAAGATCAATCCCATGTATTGGCTGATCGAGAGCTATCGGCGAGTGCTGCTGTACGGGCTGTGGCCGCAAGTGCGCATCGTAGGCGTGTTTGCTCTGGTGGCGCTGCTCGTGTTCGCCATCGGCAGCCAGTTCTTCCAATCCCAGAAGCCGCGCTTTCCCGACCTACTGTGAACGCATCGCACGATTCTCAGGCGCCGCGAGCGCAGCAAGCCAAGGACACGGGCACCAGCGCCATCTTGTGTCGGGGGCTAGGCAAGAGCTACCGCATCTACGACAAGCCCATGCATCGGCTTTGGGATCTCATGGGTGTCTTGCGCAAACCGGCGCGCGAGTTCTGGGCCCTGCGCAACGTGTACTTGGACATTCCGCCGGGCAGCACGGTAGGCATCATCGGCGAGAACGGTGCCGGAAAGAGCACCTTACTCAAGCTGCTCACCGGCATCACCCAGCCCACGGAAGGCGAAGTCGCCGTGCGTGGGCGCGTGGCTTCGCTCCTGGAACTAGGCGCCGGCTTCCACCCGGAATTTTCCGGGCGCGACAACATCCGCCTCAATTGCCGCGTGTTGGGCATGAACGAGGACGAGGTCGAACAGCGCTTTGCCGGCATCGTGGCGTTTTCGGAACTGGGCGATTTCATTGATCGGCCGGTCAAGACGTACAGCTCGGGCATGTACGTGCGACTGGGATTCGCGGTAGCCGCCAGCTTGGAGCCGGACGTGTTGCTCATCGACGAGGCGCTTTCGGTGGGCGATGAGCACTTTCGCGGCAAGTGCATCAACCGCCTGAACCAGTTGCGGGAATCCGGCAAGACCATCGTGTTCGTCAGCCACGACATCGGCGCCGTGAAGAGCATGTGCCAATGGGTGGTGTTGCTCGACAAAGGCGAGGTCGTTGGTCAAGGATCAGCCGAGTCCGTCGCGGACGAGTACTTGAAGCGCGCCCACGCGCGCGGCAACGTGCAGATGTCCGCCCTGCGCGGCACCAGCACCTATCCCCATTGGGGCTCCGGGGAAATCGAACTTACCGAAGTCGAAATGTTCGGACACGGAGGCAAGGCCACATTGGTGTTCCAACCCGGCGAACCCTTTCGCATTCGCTTGCACTACAAAGCTAGCAAGGACTGCGTTAGCCCTGTGTTCGGGGTGGGCCTGTATCGCGCCGACGGCACCTATGTAAACGGGGTCAACCACCTCTGGCGCGAGAAACCCATTCAGTTCGGCTCCGTGCGCGCGGGTGAGACCGGAGTCGTGGAGCTCGAAGCCCCGCGCCTGGCGTTGCTGCAGGGGCAGTATTATTTGACGACCTTCTTGTACGATCACAGCAAGGCTGCGCCAACCGCCATTGATCATCGCGAGCACGTACTCACGTTTCAGGTGGTCGACGCGCGCAGGTTGCAGCACGGTCTCTTGTACTTGCCTTACCGCTGGCGCGTCGAACGCAAGAGCGCGGAAGGTACGGCCGAGATCTTGGAGTCCGAATCGTGAGCGAACCCGCATCGATCCTGGAACTGCCCTTCGACCAGTATCAACGCTACCGACTGGTGGCTGAGATCGTCGAGCAGGTGCGCGATTCCGCCCGGCCGATGACGATCCTGGACGTCGGTGGGCGCACAGCGCTGCTGCGACGCTTCTTGCCGCGCGACCGCGTCGAACTGGTCGACCTGGAGCCCTCGCCGGAACGCGGTTTGGTGCTGGGCAACGGAGCGGCCCTGCCGTTTCGCTCGGGAAGCGTCGATTTGGTGTGCGCCTTCGACACGCTGGAGCACGTGCCACCCCCGGCGCGGCCGGCGTTCGTGCGCGAGTGCGCGCGCGTGGCGAAAAGCCATGTGGTGCTAGCCGGTCCCTACGAGGCGCCCAAAGTGGTCGAGGGCGAAAAGCTCCTGCAGCGGTTTCTGCGCGAGAAGCTGTCCTACCACCATCGCTACCTGGAGGAGCACCGCAGCCACGGCCTGCCGGAACGCGCGCCAACCGAGCGCGAACTGGCGGCCTTGGGCGCTCAAGTGGTGTCGATTGGCCACGGCAACATGGAGCGCTGGTTGTTCCAGATGTGCCTGGCGCTGTACATGGACCTGGATCCGGCGCTGCGCGGATTGGCGCGTTCCTTCCACGCCTTCTACAACCGCGAGCTGTTCTACGGCGACTGGAGCGAGCCGGTTTACCGCCATGCGATCGTCGCGGCATTCGGCGGCGCGAAGCTGCCGCGCCAGGCGGACTTGGCCGGCCGAGGCGCGGGCGCCACAGCAGCGCCGGACGCCTCCCACGCGCGCCTCGTGCAAGACCTGCTGGCCTTCGACCGCGAGCGCGAAGCCTGGGCCATGGAGCGCGCAGCACACAAGCAGGTGGCGAGCGACCTATGCGCCGATCTCGATGGTCACCGCAGCACGGCGCGGGAACTCGAAGCGACCCGCAAGCGTCTGGAAGCAGACCTGGAGCGCGAGATCGCCGAACGCGCCCGCGAGCAGCGCGAGGCGGCCGACATGGCGCGCACCCTGGAGTCCGATCTTGGGGAGCACCGGCGCACGGTCGAACTCATGCGCGGGGAACTCGCCGATCTGGAAGCCATGCGCGCGTTCTTGGTGGGCGAGCTGGACACCACGCATGCCGAACTGGAACGCACCAGCGGCGACTTGGAAGGCCACAAAGGCATGTTGGCCGAGGTGCAAGCCGAGCAGGCGCGCACGCTGGAAACGGCGCGCAACTTCGAATCGGAGTGGCAACGCGTCGAAAACGTCGCCCGGCTGCTGCAAGTCGAACTCAATCGCTCGGACGCCAACGCGACCGAGCTGGGCAAGGGCTTGCGCGAAAAGGAGGCCGAAATCGCCGAACTACGGCGCCTCCTGCGCAGCCGCTGGAAGAATTTCAAGCGTGCCTTCGGGCTCAAGAAGCCCAAGTTCTAAGGCCGATTTCGGCCGCGGATGCGCAATGACCTACCGATGCGCGTGGCCTACACTCCCCCAGGCATGGCGTTCAGAAGATTGCGGCTCATGCGCAGGGCGAGTGTGTTGATTCGATCGCCGGCCAGGGGAAGGCTCTCGTATCGGACGCGCAACGAGTGCTTTTCCGAACATGCGTAGGCATCCAGTGGGCTGTAGTTGCATGCGCGGTAGTCCGTGAACTTGAGAGGAGCTGTAGAAGGGGGGCAATACACGCGAAAATAAATTTCTTGCGTGCGTATGAGGCATGACAGCACTTTTTCCCAGAACACGCTTTCTTCGCTGCTGATCTTGCTGCCGGCAGTCTTGAAGCACTCCAAAGCTAGGAATGCGAACTCGGCAAAGTACAAGTAGAAGGAGGAGGATGGTTGCGTGGTCCAATAGAGGGACGGCAACTGAGTACGAAGTTCACCGTTGGCGAACATCTCGAATGCTTCCTCGACGAAATTCAGGTCGATGCTCCCGCCTACGTCGACCGAAAGATAAGATCGGGCTACATCGAACTGGACTTTCGACATGAGTTCCGTGTAAGCCTGAAGGTAGATATCAGGCAGACCGAACTGGGCTGGAGTCGGGGGATGGGCCCCCGTAGTGGCCGCAGTCCAGCGCATCTGCACGCGATGTCGCAGGACATCAAAGAGATGTGTGATGGCCAAGTAGCGTGTGTCGTAAACTTCTGGAGCTATGAGTCCTTCGTCCTTGCGTTCCTCGAGCAAGGCAGGGTTGGTCTCCAAGTCCAAATTCATGAAGAACTTGCGGTAGCGTGTGGCCACTGGCGCGGCGGGTGCAAAGCCCATTTCGGCCGTGAGCTGCGCGATATAGGTTTGGATCGTCAGGTCGGCGGCGATGGTCAAGAAATCGGTGTCGATGTCCGCGGTCTCCAGCCGACAATAGAAGCCGACGATATCCGGGCACACGCCGCCATCCGTCGTGTCGACTGCCAGCGGCAGCATGTCCGTCACTTCGTCGGTGCCGACCTCTCTGCCTAGGCTTGGCCCCTCCGGCTCTTGGCGTCTGTCACTGGGTCGCCGTTTGGAGTACACGAGCTTGGTCAATTCCAGGGGCTCAAACTTCCCGCGAACTTCGATGTCCTTGGGATTGGAGGAGCCTTTGATGAAAAGGCGCAAGACGTGTGGAGGTACGTCTTGTTGCGACATGCCGGACGGAAGATCGTAGAAGCTTGGATTCACTTTCGGATCTTGGAAGGTCTTGTCGACGGTTCCGCGAGCCACGGCAAACACGATGTCCAGGAACTCCGCCCCTGGCGGGAAAGCGGGCAATGGGATCACCGACCCGAATCGCGAGCTAGAGCGCCGGCGCGGCTGGCGTTTGTCAGGCAAGTCCTTGGCGGGATACAGCTTGGTGTAATGACAGCGCGGCATGATCAGGGCTTGAATTGCAGGACGAGGAAGAAGCGACCAATCGCAGTCTGTGCGGTCGTTCCGCCCGGGGTTACGGGTCGCACTGTGATCGACATCGGAAGTCCGTCCTTGAACAAGACATAACTCTGCGCGACGAACGGACTGGCAGCGCCCCCCGAGGCCCAGCCGTCTCCATGCCACTCATGACCGAGCAAGGCGCTCACGCTGGAGCTGCGGCTGTAGGCAGTTGTCAGGACCGTGGACAGGAATTCATCCGCGTAGTCGTCCAGTTCGCTGGACGTGGGGGCCGTCGTGCGGGCCCACCATCGATAACCAGCGGCCAATCGCGGAGGAATGGTCGAAATCAAAGGAAACGCCAGGTACGTATCCGGAGCATCAGAGTAGGGGACGCCACCAGATTTTTGACCGATGGTGACACGATTGAATTCCCCGTCGAAGGCCAGGACTGCGAATGCTTCTACGTCGTACTTTACGGTTGGCGTGGCTGCCATGGAGTAGGCCGCGGGCATTCTGGGCTTGGGTGCGTTCTTTTTTTTCGCCATGGTGGGACCTCTGTTGGTATGCAACGTGTTCCGGCATTTCACGGTGCGGCGCTGCGAGCGCAGCGAAAACCGATGTGAGCAGTCGGATCGTTGTAGTCGAATGTTGTGCCTTCGTACGCGGGATCGAGCATGGGTTTGCTTGCGCTAGCCGCGTTCCAGGCTTGGCCACAGTAGAAGCGGTCCATGCGCCGGGGATCTGGCGGGCTGCCAGTCAAGGCCATACTTTCTGTGCGTTCCGCCACGTTGCCGTACATGTGGTACAGGCCTTCCGGTGTGCGCGCCTCCGGGAAACTCTCTACCGGCGCCGCCATGGCGAGGTAGTTTTCCCAGTATTCCGTGCGCGAGACAGGGCGCGGGAGTCTCGGACTGTGCACGTTGCCACGCAGTGTTACATCTCCCGCCGGCGCGATCCATGGCACGAGGCGCCCTTCGATGCCGGTTGCAGCGCGATGCCACTCCGCAAGCGTAGGCAAGCGTTTGCCAGCCCATGCAGCGTATGCCGTCGCATCTTCCCAGCTGATGCGTACGACCGGCAATTGTCCGTAGCGCTCGAGAAAAACTGGCCAATCGTCCATTTCGGTCCAATGCTTAGGCAACGTGCGCCCTGTCGCGGCGACGAATTGAGCGTACTGCGAGTTGCTGACTTCCGTCGGATCCATCCAGTATGCATCAAGACGCACGGTCTTGCCCTGAAAGCAGTCGAGCCCAGGGTACCTGGTGAAAGTATATTCCGAGGCAGGAATTGGCACCATGCCTTGAGCCAGTGTGTCTTCCGATGCTCGGCGCACAGCCGTCACACGCACTTCCATGCTTTGGCTGCCCAGACTGACGGGGATCTCACGCCACCCGCCTGCTTCGAACTCGACTACGACGCGGTAGTAGCCCGGCAAAACCGAGTAGGGCGCATCGCGCGCGGGTCCCAAGGGTGCTTTGTCGCCTGGGCAACTTGTAAAGACGTCGAATTCACGCAGAAAAACCCGCGCACCGAGATCGTTGCCGGATTCGTCGCGCGCCAACACGGTGAGCCGCGGCAAAGCCAAATCCATGCGCCCCAGGGCGGCGAGTTCTGGATCCTGTGGAAAGACGAAGGCGGCCGATAGCAGCCTTTGAATGCCTTCCAGTCGCAAAGCCTCACGCGCGCTGTCGCTCAAAGTCGGGGCGCGCGAGCGCTCGACGATGTCTCGTCCCTCGCTCGCCCAGCGCTGACGCAGTTGCTCGAGTTCTTGCTTCACATCCGCAATCCTGGAGCGCGCTGCACCCGGCACTGCGCTGGCGTGCGATTCCAGCTCGTTGATGTTCGCGCGCAATTCGACCAAGTGCTGCAGGGAAAGGCTAGCGAGCGAACGCGGCGCGGCTCCGACCACCAAGGCCTCGCCGCCGCCGCGCGCGCTTTCCATTTCCGCAAGCAGGGACTCGACGCGCGCGCGCGCTTCACGCTGGCGCATCCAAACGGCCCCCGAGGCTAGGGCAACGAGGGCGACGCCAGCGGTCAGCAAGCTGCGTTCGTGGCGTTTGACAAACCGACGCACGAGTCCGCCCAGGGAAGGTGTGGGAGCCAAGATCGACTGGTGCGTAAGGAAGCGATCCAAGTCGTCGCGCAAGGCACCCGCATCGGCGTAGCGCTCGCGCGCTTCCTTGGCCATGGCGGTTTGGCAGATGAGTTCCAGGTCGCGTGGCACGCGCTGGTTCAGGCTGCGCACGCGCGGGGGGTCTTTTTGCAGGATCGCGCTGACGATCTCGTGGCTCGAGCGACCTTCGAACGGGCGCTTGAGCGTGAGCAGCTCGAACATCACCACGCCCAAGGAATAGATGTCCGTGCGGTGGTCGACCAGGCCGCGGCGTGCGCGCGCTTGCTCGGGACTCATGTAGTGAGGCGTGCCGGCGAGTTCGCCGGTGCGCGTGATCGTGCCCAGGCTTTCGTCGCGCGCCAAACCAAAGTCGACCAGCTTGAGTTTGCCGTCGCTTGCCAAGAGCAAGTTGGCTGGTTTGACGTCGCGGTGCACGATGCCGTGCTGGTGTGCGAAATGCAGGGCATCGGCTGCGTCGCGCATCAGGCGCGCGATGGTCTGCATGTACGTTGCCGCGCGGCTGTCCGGCAGGCTTGAAGTCTGGGTGTCGCTGCCGCGCACCCGGCCGCGCAGCGCCTCCAGCTCGGCAGCCAGGTTCTGGCCTTCGACCAATTCCATGGCGAAGTAGTGCACACCCGCGTCTTGTCCGACGGCGTGCACGGCCGCAATGCCCGGGTGCGCGAGTTTGCCGATGGCGCGCGCTTCGCGCATGAAGCGCTCGACCTTCTGTTCGGATAGGCCCATGGAAGGCGGCAACACCTTGACCGCGACCATGCGTCCGACCGAGCGTTGCCAAGCGCGAAACACGACCCCCATGCCGCCGCGGCCGATTTCACCCAGCAGCTCGAAATCGTCTAGCTGGCGCCGCACCAGCTCCGGTGGCAAGGGCACGTTGCCCATGGGGGTGGGCGGCTCGATGAATTGCTGCGGAACCTTGGCCGCCAGCAGTCGCTGCACCTGCGCCAAGAGATCCTGGTCGCCTGCGCATTGCGCCTGGAGCCAGGCTTCGCGTTCGCTGACTTGGATCTCTTGCGCCTGGCCGTAGAGATCGACGATCTTTAGCCAGCGCTCTGAGTTCACGTCAGCTCCGCGATGATCCAAGCGCGGGTGGCCGACCAGTTGCGCTCCAGGGTGCGCAAGGGGATTTCCAGCAGCTCGGCGCAATCGGCCATGGCCAGGCCGCCAAAGAAGCGCATTTCCACGACCTTGGCCATGGTCGGGTCGAAGGCACTCAGCTTTTCGAGCACGTCGTTCAGATTGAGTAGATCGATCGCGCGCTCCTCGTAGGCGACCGAAATTTGATCCAGCGGTTCCTTGGAGCCTGGCGGCGAGCGTTTGATGCGCTGGCGTCCGCGCGCGTGATCGACCAGCACGTGCCGCATGGCTTTGGATGCCATGGCCAAGAACTCCGCGCGCTCGGCACGCGTGGTTGGAGCGCGCTCGGCCAAGCGCAAGTAGGCCTCATGCACCAAGGCCGTGGTCTGGAGCGTGTGACCTGGCGATTGCCCGCGCATGCAGCGCTCGGCCATCTGGTGCAGCTCCATGTACAGCGATTCAGGCGAACAGGAATTCGCCCCGTTGCTTGGAACGTCGTTTGACTTGGCCTGATCGTTCCCTGAATCGCTGGCTGGGGGCGAACCATAGTTCATGCGCGAATTCTCTCCAAGGCCCAGGGTTCGCGCCAGGGTGGAAGCGCGCGCAATCGGCCTTGGCGCGCATCTTGGAGAGGCTTGTGCGAGGTGCAAAGACTTCTTGAAGGCGCCTTGTTCCATGGGGCTGATGGGGCTGCGGTTGGTGCGGAGGTCGAGGGACGGCAACGGGCCGCTTGGCATTTGCGAAACGACGTTGCTAGGGTGCGTCCGCCAGAAAAGGCGGCAGGACCGGACTCAGGGTTTTTGTGGAACGCTTTGGACCCAGTCCACGTCAGTGTGTTTCTGGCACGAAACGCACCACGGCTGCCTGACCGCTTTTCAATTCTCGCGCACTGCCTTCTACCGGCCCGGTCGGCCCCGGCACGAGCCACTCAGCCTTCCATCCAGCGGGTAGGTCGAGTTCCAGCTGCAAATCGGGAGGTGGGCTGCCGTCGGCCGCGGTCTTGGCGGGCAAAGCCCACACGCACACGCAGCGTGCGTGTTCCTGGCTGGACTCCAGGCGCGAAGCACTCTGCCAGGGGATGTCGCCCGCCGCGCCGCGCGGCCGAAACAGGTCTGATTCGAGGCCGGCCCAACTCGCCCATGCTCGCGCTCGCTCGCGCCAACTTTGCGCCGCGCGGCCCTGTTCCTGGCGCAACTTGCGGTAGGCCTTGGGATCCTCGTCGAAGCGCCGCACGCGGTCCCCAAAGGCCGCCGACCAGGTTTGGAACCAATCCGCGGGGCGGCGGTTCCAAGCGCCGTCGAAACGGGCGAATTGGCCGCTGATCAGCAGGTGTCCGCCGCCGGTCAGGTAACGCTCAAGGCGCTGCAGTCCGGACTCATCGAGCACGACCAGGTGATTGGCGACTAGGAGCGGGTGCTCGCGCGCGGCAGATGGCTCCAGGTGCGCAAGTTCGAGGGCCCAAGGCGTGAGCCCCACGTCTTCGAAGAGCTGGGTCCAACCGGTCAAGGATGCCTCGAGGGTTCCGTACGCATCCTGGTAGCTAGCTAGTCGGCGCGGCCAAGTCGCGCCGTCGAGTTGGGCGTCGAGCAGCCAACTGACGGCCGTCGATTCGAACGAGTGCAAGAGCGCGACACCCGAAGCTCTCGGCCTCCAGCCGCCCAGGGTCGCGCGCACCTGGCGAATATCCGCGAGCGCTCGAGCCAGCTCCAAGGCGGCGCTTGGATCCGCCAGTTCGCCTTGGTCGCTGGTAAGTTCCGTGGAACTCCACAGGACCACACCATCTCCACCGCGCAGTGCGTGCTCCCAGGCTTGCCAGACGCCGAGAGCGGGCCACCTGGAATCGAGGAAGACCGTTGCAAACACTTGCTGCGCGGGTTGCCGCAATGCAAACGCCAATGCCGTTGCATCGCCGGTGCGATAGGGTTCGACGAAATCGGCCCACTCCATGGCGCTGCTCACCGAAAGATTGCCGAAGGCCGACCGACCAGGCAGGCCCATGACTCCGACGGGAACTCCGGGGGCCAAGCAGCGGCTTTCCAGCGCCAGCGCCTCCACGGCGCGCGCCACGCCGTCGTGGTGGAATTCCCTGCGCGCTAGCCAGCCCAGGATGGCGCGCGTCTGACCCTGTTCGAGCGCGTCCAGGACT